>JAQGKA010000522.1 GCA_028290355.1 Tardiphaga sp.
GCGTCTTCGTCATCGTCCGTGCTGGCGGGAATCGCATAGGAATTCGACAGCCAGCGGTTCAGATCGACGTCGCGGCAGCGCTCGGAGCAAAACGGCTTTGAGGCCTCAGCCGAGGGTTTGCCGCAGATCGGGCACGGTTTGGCGGCCTTGGCCGCGGTTTCTGGCAGTTTAGCTGGCATTCAGCCACCCGAAGCGAATCGGAAAACCCTCGCCCCCCATCAGTGACACCGTCTCGTACAGCGGCAGACCGACGATGTTGGTGTAGGAGCCGACCATCTTGACCACGAAGGAGCCGGCGATGCCCTGCACGGCGTAGCCGCCGGCTTTGCCGCGCCATTCGCCGGAGCCGATATAGGTCTGGATGTCTTCTTCGGTAAGCCGCTTGAAACGCACCCGGGTCTCGATCAGGCGCTGCCGGAAGGTTTCCTTCGGCGTTACGAGACAGACAGCCGTGTAGACACGATGGTTGCGGCCGGACAGCAGCCGCAGGCACTGCGAGGCCTCATCGACCAGTTCCGCTTTCGGCAGGATGCGGCGGCCGACCGCGACCACAGTATCCGCGGCCAGAATGAACGAGCCGCGCAACTCGTCGTCGAGCTGAACCGATTTCAGCGCCGCGTCGGCCTTGGCGCGGGCAAGGCGGTTGGCGCAAGCGCGCGGCAGTTCGCCCCGCTTCGGCGTCTCGTCGACATCGGCTGGACGCAGCGCATCGGGCTCGATACCGGCCTGGTTGAGCAGGCTGAGGCGGCGAGGCGAACCGGAGGCGAGAACGAATTTGGGACGGCCGAGCATGCGGGTTTATCGATCCTGGAAGAGCGCGCGGAACCTATCGGAAGGCCACCGCTTCGACAACCGCGCAGGCAGCGTTTAGCCGCTGGCCGCGCCGCCCTTGGCAAAACGCTTGCGGATTCGCAGCAGCAGCCCGTCGCAAACCTCGCGATAGGCGGCGAGCTTCTGCTCACGGTTGCCCTCGGTTCCCGTTGGATCCAGGGTCGGCCAGTATTCCACCTCCGCGGCATCGGTGCGCGTCAGGTCCAGCGCCTTGTGATGCGCCTCCGGCGACAGGGTGATGATGAGGTCGAAGCTGAGGCCTTCCCAGTCCTCGAGTTCCTCGAAGGTGGTCGGCTTGTGCTTTGAGATGTCTTGCCCAAGCTCCGCCATCACGGCCACCGCGAAGGGATCGAGCTCGCCCTTCTTGACCCCGGCGGACTTCACATAGAGCGCGTGGGGAAACATGTGCTGCAGCAGACTGGCCGCCATTGGCGAGCGCACGCTGTTCTGGCCGCAGGCGAACAATACGGCCTGCGGGGCGCGCACGCGGGGCGGCGCGGACACCCCCGGTTATCCTTTCCAGTGAAGGACGGAGATCAGCGTAAACAGCCGCCGCGCGGTCTCGAAATCGACCCGCACCTTGCCGTGCAGCCGCTCCATCAGGGTACGCGAACCCTCGTCATGGATACCGCGGCGGCCCATGTCGATGGCCTCGATCTTGTCGGGCGTCGCCGTGCGGATCGCTTGGTAGTAGCTGTCGCAGATCATGAAGTAATCCTTCACGATGCGGCGGAACGGCGTCAGCGAAAGGAGATGCGCCACGACCGGCGTGCCGTCCTCGCGGCGGATGTCGAACATCAGCCGGTTGCCGGTGATGCCGAGATGCAGCGTGAACGGCCCGGCGTCGGCACCGTCAGGCGCGAACAGATTCTTCTCCACGAGGTCGTAGATCGCGATCGCGCGCTCGTGCTCGATATCCGGTCCGGAGCGGCCGATCGACTCCTCATCGAGCGTCACCGCGACGATGTGATTGTGGGAATCTTCCTTTGGGGGGGCCTTGCTCATCGCAGATTGAGGCGCAATCCAACCGAACGTGCGTGGGCATCGAGGCCTTCGGCCTTGCCCAGCGTCATCGCAGCCAATCCCAGCGCCCGCAGCTGATCCGGCCCGCATTTCAAGATCGACGTTCGCTTCATGAAGTCAAGCACCCCCAGCCCGGACGAGAACCGCGCCGAACGCGCCGTCGGCAGCACATGGTTGGAGCCGCCGACATAGTCGCCGATCGCTTCCGGCGTATGCGGGCCGAGGAAGATCGCGCCGGCATTGCGGATGCGAAGCGACAGCGCATCGGCATCTGCTGTCATGATTTCGAGATGCTCGGCGGCAATCGCATTGGCCAGCGTCACGGCCTCGTCGAGGGTCTGCACCAGAATGATGGCGCCATACTCGTTCCACGACGCGCGTGCGATATCGGCGCGCGGCAGCGTGGTGAGCTGCGCTTCCACGGCGCGCTCGACGTCGTCGGCGAGTGCCGCATTGTCGGTAATCAGGATCGACTGCGCATTGGCGTCATGCTCGGCCTGCGCCAGCAGATCGGCGGCGATCCAGTCGGCATTGCCGGTGTGGTCGGCGATGATAAGCACTTCCGACGGCCCTGCGATCATGTCGATACCGACCTTGCCGAATACCTGGCGTTTGGCGGCGGCCACATAGGCATTGCCCGGCCCGACGATTTTCGCGACTGGCGCGATGGTTTCAGTGCCATAGGCCAAAGCGGCGACAGCCTGGGCACCGCCGACGCGGTAGATTTCCGAGACGCCGCCGAGATGCGCGGCGGCCAGCACCAGCGGATTGAGCTTGCCGTCCGGCGACGGCACCACCATCACCACGCGATCGACGCCGGCGACCTTGGCCGGCACCGCATTCATCAGCACCGACGATGGATAGGCAGCGGTGCCCCCGGGCACATAGAGGCCGACGGCCTCGATGGCGCTCCAGCGCCAGCCGA
>JAQGKA010000530.1 GCA_028290355.1 Tardiphaga sp.
ACCCGGTGCGCGACTTCCCGCTCCATGTCGACTTCCTGCGCCTCGGCGTCGGCGCCACCATCCGCGTCAGCGTTCCCCTGCATCTCAAGAATGCCGAAACGGCACCGGGCGTGAAGCGCGGCGGCACCATCAACGTCGTCACCCACACCGTCGAACTCGAAGCCGAGGCTGACAGCATTCCGCAGTTCATCGAAGCCGACGTCGGCCAGCTCGACATCGGCGGCTCGCTGCACATGTCGGACATCAAGTTGCCGAAGGGCGTGAAGTCGCTGGCGCGCGATGAAGACGTGACCCTGGTCACCATCGTGCCGCCGTCTGGCTATGGCGAAGAAGCCGCTGGCGCTGCTGCCGGTGCGGCTCCCGCCGCCGGTGCTGCGCCCGCCGCTGGCGCCGCTGCTGCCAAGGCTCCGGCCGCTGGTGCCAAGGCTCCGGCCGCTGGTGCCAAGGCTCCCGCCGCCGGCGCCAAGGCACCCGCAGCTGGTGCGAAGGCCCCGGCCGCCGCTCCGGCGAAAAAGAAGTAATCCGGCGCGGGATTCCGCGTCATGCGACTCTTTGTTGGCCTCGGCAATCCTGGCGCGAAGTACCAGGGCAACCGGCACAATATCGGGTTCATGGTTCTCGATGAGATGGCGCGGCGTCACGGTTTTGCACCGTGGCGCCGCCGCTTTCAGGGCGAGACCGCGGAAGGCACGCTGGAACGCGAACGCGTCATCCTGTTGCGTCCACTGACCTACATGAACGATTCCGGACGCTCCGTTCAGGAAGCTGCGAATTTCTTCAAGATCACGCCAGGCGAGATCGCCGTGTTTCACGACGAACTCGAACTGCCGGCGGCTAAGGTACGCGTCAAGGTTGGCGGCGGCATTGCCGGACATAACGGGCTGCGCTCGATCTCCGCGCATATCGGCAACGAATATCGCCGGGTGCGGATCGGCATCGGCCATCCCGGCGTCAAGGAACTGGTGCACAACCACGTGCTCAGCGACTTCGCCAAAAGCGACCGACCGTGGGTCGAGGCATTGTGTGAAGCGATCTCCGACAATGCCGGACTGATCGCCACCGACCGCGACTCCACGTTTCAGAACAAGGTGCATCTGACGATGCAGGCCAAGGGATTTACGACGAAGGACGACAACGGCATCGCGTAGTTCTTCGCACCGTACAAATATTCAGGACAGGTCATGGGATTCAAATGCGGTATCGTCGGGCTGCCGAATGTCGGCAAATCAACGCTGTTCAATGCGCTGACGGAAACGGCGGCGGCGCAGGCGGCGAATTATCCGTTCTGCACCATCGAGCCCAATGTCGGTGAAGTCGCGGTCCCGGATCCCCGCCTCGACAAGCTTTGCGCGATCGCCAAGTCGCAGCAGATCATCCCGACCCGGCTGACCTTCGTCGACATTGCCGGTCTGGTGAAGGGTGCGTCGAAGGGCGAAGGCCTCGGCAACCAGTTTCTCGCCACCATCCGCGAGGTCGATGCGGTCGCCCATGTGGTGCGCTGTTTCGTTGATGACGACATCACCCATGTCGAAGGCAAGATCGATCCGCTTGCCGACATCGAGATCATCGAGACCGAGCTGATGCTGGCCGACCTCGACTCCTGCGAGAAGCGTGTCGACAACCTGACCAAGAAGGCCAAGGGCAACGACAAGGACGCCAAGGAACAGCTCGATCTGGTGCAGCGTGCGCTGGTGCTGCTGCGCGAAGGCAAGCCGTCACGCTTCCTCGAGCGCAAGCCGGAGGAAGAGCGCGCCTTCGGCATGCTCGGCCTCTTGACGTCGAAACCGGTGCTCTATGTCTGCAACGTCGAGGAAGGCGCAGCCGGCGAGGGCAACGCCTATTCGAAGCTGGTGGCGGAGCACGCCGCGAAAGAAGGCGCGGTCGCGGTGGCGATTTCCGCCAAGATCGAATCCGAAATCGCGACCCTGTCACGCGAGGAACGCGCCGAGTTCCTCGATACGCTCGGGCTCGAAGAAGCCGGTCTCGATAAGCTGATCCGTGCCGGCTACAAGCTGCTCGACCTGATCACCTACTTCACCGTGGGGCCGAAGGAAGCCCGCGCTTGGACCATCAACCGAGGCACCAAGGCGCCGCAGGCGGCGGCTGTGATCCACACCGACTTCGAGAAGGGGTTCATTCGCGCCGAGACCATCGCCTATGAGGATTACGTCACGCTGGGCGGTGAATCCGGCGCCCGTGACGGCGGCAAGCTGCGCCTCGAAGGCAAGGAATACGTCGTCGCTGACGGCGACGTGCTGCACTTCCGGTTCAATACTTAAGCAGACATCGTCCTCGTGCCCCGGACGCAGCGCAGCGCGAAGCGGCCGCGTCCGGGACACGAGTTCTCGTTCTTGATCTTATTGCCCCTGGCCCTGATCGCGGATCGCGCCGAGGTGTTCGTTGATCCGGAATACGATCAGGATGAACTCGGCGGCGATGCGTGAGAAAATGATTCCGACCACGACGCCGGCGAGGGTCGACAGCAACACAATGAACCCGCCGAACGGACTAACCGCCATTGCGGCGAGCCCGGAGAAGATACCGGAGATGCCGAACAGCACCCACAGCGCAATGACCAGCCAGTAGAACGTCTTGATGATGGTGGGCGTGATAAAACGGTCCCACTGAAACAGATCCCGAAATTCAAACATCGGTCGTTCTCCCCCGGCGTGGCGCAAATGAATCATGGTTTAGTCGCATGCAAAAATCTGGTCTGACACGCGCTAGCGCCCAACAGTGTTCTGAGCAAGATCGCGGGAAAGCCATGCAAGCGCCCGGCTTGAGATTGCTGCAAATAACGGCCACAATCAGGCTTCCTCGACGGCAATCCCCATCATGACCCTGACATTCGAAGATTTCCAGCCGGGCCACTTCGGCACATTCGGGCCGCGCCACATCAAGCGCGAGGAGATCATTGCGTTCGCCGCCGAATACGACCCGCAGCCGATGCATCTCGACGAGGAAGCCGCGAACGCATCGCTGCTGAAAGGCCTCGCCGGCTCCGGCTGGCACATGTGCTCGCTGATGATGCGGATGACCTTCGACGGCTTTCTGCACAACACCGCGTCGATGGGCTCGCCTGGGGTCAACGAGATGCGCTGGCTGGCGCCCTTTCGCCCCGGCGACGATCTCATGCTCGATGTTGACGTGATGGAAGCGCGGCCGTCGCAGAGCCGTCCGTCCATCGGCATCGTGACGTTCAAATGCAGCACGCGTAACGCGACGGGGCAGACGCTGGCCGAGATGATCGTACCGATCATCATCGGGCGCGCGACCGTCGCAGCGAGCTAGGCCAATCCCATGCGTTTTCTCGAAGACATTAAAGTCGGCCAACGCCGCGAATTGGGATCGTTCACCTTCACTGCTGAACTGATCAAGAAATTCGCCGTGCAGTTCGATCCGCAGCCGTTTCATCTCGATGAAGAAGCCGGCCGCAAATCCCTGTTTGGCGGTCTCGCCGCGTCGGGCTGGCATATCGCAGCTGTCGGCATGAAGTTGCTGGTAGCGGACAGCCAGCATCAGTCGGCGGAAGCTGCCGCGCGCGGCGAGCCTGTTGCGGTGTGGGGACCTTCTCCAGGTTTCCGCGAATTGCGCTGGATCAGGCCGGTGCTGGCCGGCGACACCATCAGCTACGCCAACGAAGTAGCATCGGTGCGGGCCACCGCGACGCGGCCCGGCTGGGGCATCGTGCAGGCCCGCAATGTCAGCACCAATCAGCGCGGCGAGGTGGTGTATTCCTTCCTCGCCTCCGCCTTCGTGCCGCAACGAGGCGACAGCGCTTAACCATTCAAATTTTCTTCCAGGGAACCGGGTTCGCGTTAACACGTTTTGAACCTTGTGCGGGTGTTGTTCGACATACGCACGATGACGACTGAATACCTTTTGGGGACGACAATGGCTGACCGCACCGGACTGAAACTTGTGGGCTTTATCTTCGCCAGCGTGACGCTGGCGGTGATGCTGGCCACCTGCATGGTGGTGAAGGGTTATGCTGACGGCGCCTATTCGCTGGAGAGCGCGCCGATCTCGGACCGATAGTCATCATTTGCTAACCATCGCCGCCCATCGCGGCGCTCCATGAGCCCCTCAGCGGCTCCAGGCCCAGGCCAAAATCGCCACCGCCACGAACAGCAGCCCGACAAACCGCACGATAATGGTCCCCATCTTGGGCGAGGTCGTGCGCAACGGGATCGGGTCGGAGTTGTTTGGACGAATGGTTTTCACGAATCGATTGCCCCCAAAAGTGGCCGCAGCAGTGCGGCGTAGCTCTTGGTGGCGACGAGCGCGAATAAAGTTCATTTGAAGTGTCTTTAAAAAGAAGTGTCTTCAAAAAGAAGAACGCCGCCTCCAAGGCTGGAGGCGGCGTTCTTCGGTTTTGAAGCCGGGGGCCGTCAATCGTGACGAAGGCCGTCCGCGGTTCGCTTCCACTGCGCGACATTGTCGGCAATCAGACGCGTCGATTTCATCGCCGCCTGGCTGAGCTGGGCATAGCCGGAAATCTCCCGCTGCACCCGCTGGCCTTCGGCATGCAGGAGGTCGCGCAGGCTTTCCAGTTCGGAGACGAGATTTTCGATCTCGCTGAGGGAGGTGCCTGCCACCCGCTGGATCAGCGAGTTGACGCTGTTGACGGTCGCCTCGGTGCTGGCTTCCAGCGGCAGATCAGGGGTGCTCACCATGCCCGGCACCGGCCGGCGCAAATAGGCCACGTCGTTGCGCACGAAGTCGCGGATGCCCGCTTCGACTTCGGAGACCGCAGCGAGGTTGCTGTCATCTTCAATAGGTTCGGTTTTTTCAGAATGAATCGCATTCATCGGCTCTTCCTTGTTTCGCATTGAGCGAGCGCGGATTGTCCCCCGCACGACGAAGTCACGTTGTCATCAGGTCAGTGGAATTTGACGAGATCGCGGCCATTATGCGGCGCGGGTCCGATCTTTGCCGGGAATCGTCGATCGGCGCAGATTTACTTAATTACCAGCTGTGTTTGAAGCCGGCGGTAAGACTCTTGTTCGACGGACCCTGCAGCGTCTCGCTGACCGATGCGGAGATGTTGACGCCGCCGAACAGTTTCTGCTCGGCGCCGACCTTGCGCAGCCACTTGTCGTCGGTGGTCGCCAGCGTCTGTCCCGCGATGAAGCTGGTGCCGGTATCGGCGATGCTGAGTTTGGCGAGCTGATCGGTCTCATAGCTGCGCGTCGGGCGTCCATTGTAGCCGATCGACGGCGAGCCGCTCTGCTGGATCACGTTGTAGCCATTCTGCAGCGTCAGTGAATACTGGTTGCCGGCGAGCGGCACCGACTTGCTGAACGAGGTGCCGAGCTTGGTTTGATCCGCCAGCGGATCGATGCGGGCCTCGATCGCGGTCTTGTCCCAGATCGAAGCGACGCCGGGGGCGGTCATGGCCGCCCATGCGGCGCCGCCGGATTGCGATGGATGGCCGTCGCCGAACTGATTGCGAAAGGAGTCCGAAGCGCTGCGCGCTGGCGGCTGGCCGGCGACGTTCATGTCGGCGCCGACCCGGGTATCCCAGAACGGCGACAGCGGTTGCTTGACCGACAGCGCGGACGATCCGTCGGCATTTGTCTGCGACGTCCACGCCACGCCGGCATTGCCCGCGGATGTCGACGATCGCTGCTCGCGAGGTATGGCCTTGGCAGAGGGAGCCCTGCTGGTTTCGAGCAGCGTCCAGTCCGGCTCCGGGAAATCCAGCTTCGCTGGCGGTGTATCGCCCGCCGGCTCGATTTCGCCGGGAGGAGGTGCGAGGTCCAGTCCGCGCCATGCATCCTGTGCGCCCACCGGCGACGCCAGTGCGTTCGCCCCGATCAGCGCCATCAGCGCTGCCCAGTGTCTCGGTTTGAAGGGTAGGGTCATCATGCCTGCCGCCGCCCAGCGAGGTCGCAGATCGAATACCGAATGATACCATCGGGCTCGTCGAAATTGTGGCGACGCAACATTTTCTTTTCGGGGGAACGTATCCATCGCCGCGGCCGCATGACGCATGGATCGCGAGCCATCTCGACGGCAAACGGCCCCGCATCAGCGGGGCCATTTTGGCGAGGCTCACAATTTCAGGAGGATCAGGCGATCTTCGGAAGGTGGATCGGACGGCCCAGGGTCTGTTCGACCAGATCGAACGTATCGACCACGACGCGCATGCTGGTCAGGAGACCCGCCTTGAATTGTGCGAACTGCGCCAGCCGCAGGCTGATCGGCCGGTTCGAATCCAGCGCCGTGAGCGAATAGCGCATCATCGACGCGCCGGAATCGACGCCGAGCATCACCGTCTCCCGTTCGAAGCGATGTACCCGGATATTGTCGGCGATCTGCTTGCAGACATCGAGCACTGCGGCCCTGCCGCGGCGTGCGCCGAGAAACGGAAACATGTCGATCGGCCCGTAGACGGCCCATTCGACGTTGTCGTCGATCAGTGCGGCAAGATCGTCGGGCTGGCGTTCGTTGATGGCGCGATGCAACGCGCGCGAAAAACACCAGAGGCTGTGCTCTGTCATTGGTGTAGTCCTGAAAATGGCTGAAATCGGCGAAGGCCCCAACGGGCATGTTCGCCACGCGACGATGCGCTAATTCGTTGAGGCTTAAAAAAATATAATTTCGCCGAAAAATCAACTCGATTTTTTGCAATGCACAAATGCTTCAGGTGGTGGGCTGCTCAATATGCGAGCTTAACGTGCATCATGATACCGGCAGAAAGCGGTTTATCGGTATTTCTTGTCCCGCTCATCGAGCGGGACGCGCTCGATGGCGATTTCAACGTCCCGCGCCGCGATGACGCCGAACAGGACGGCCCCGCGCCGAGCAGGGCGCCGATCGGCATGAAGGTGAAGAACACCAGCATGCCGCTGTAACCTTCGAAATTGCTGGTCTTGAACAGCTCGACCCAGGCGATGCCGGCGCCGATCCCCACCGCCGCGCCACCCAGCAACCCCAGCACCAGCCCCAACAGCACCAACAACGCGATTTTCATGCAACGCCCCCGCCCCAAACCAATATGGGTCGTGGCGACGCGCGATCGGGTTCAAGGCCTGCGCAGGATGTCTGGAGACGCGACGCTAGCCGCGCATTGCATTGCGGATGCTGGCGGCGAAGGCGTCGGTGAGATCGTGGCCGAGCACCTGCTGCACCAGGTCGAAGGAATCGAAGAACGAGCGGTGCGTGACGATCAGCCCGTCGCGCAGCGTGAAGAAATCGGCGATCTCGAACTGCACCACGCGCCGGTCGTTGCGCTTCTCCAGCGCCACGCGCACCGTGGTGGCGGCCTTCGCGCTCTCGACCGCCATGAAGGTGATTTCGGCGCGGCGGCTGGCATAGCGCTGCTGCTGGATCCGGATCGCTTCCTCCGCCCAGTGCTTGCCGCGCTGCTGGCCGAGGTGCGGAAACAGCTCGATCGGCGCATAGGTGATGCTGTCGAAATCATCCGCACAGCAGTCCACCACGCGGGCGGCGTCGCCGGCATAAAATGCATCGAGGAAATCTGTTACGCATTTGCGCGTCACAAGATCGTTCATGATTGTATTGTCTCCTGCCGGTCCGCAGTGTGCGGCGGTGCAATGATAGCGTTTGGCAGAAATAATATAGGCGGCTCGATCGCGTCAGGATCAAGCGGAGGACGACGCGAAGGTTGCGAAAGCCTTAATGCGAGGCATCACAATATCGTCACGCGTGCAGCGCGACGCGATGCGGAAAATTTAAAACAAAGCCGACCAGACGCCGAGCCAGGCGACGGCGCCAATCGGCGCGCCGCACAGCGCCGCCACGATCCAGCGCTCGCCGAAGCGCCACGCCGCGATCATGCCGCCGAGCACGAAGCCCGGCCAGCACACTTTCAGCGTCAGCCACGCCGCGCCGACAAAGCCGTCGGCCAGCGCGATGCGCGAGCGGAAACAGAACATCAGCAGCAGGACGCACAGCATGGCGCCGATCGCGCCGCCGAGCGCCGCGCCGATCGTGCGGTGCGAGCGCCATGCCACCGCGCCGAGCAGCAGCCCGGCCACGAGGCCGGGCAAACACGCCAGCAGCGCGATCAGCGCGAGATCGAACGCGTTCCAGTGCAGCCCGATGTCGGACCCAAGTCGCGGCGGTTACTTCTTGTTCGGCGCCGAGCCGGCCGGGGTCTTGCTGGAGGCGAACGGGTTGACGTTGGCGACGCCGCCCTTCTTGAGGTTCTTGTCGGCCTTTGGCTTCTTCTTTTCCTTGTTGCTCTTCATTTGACCCTTGGCCATGGCGAACTCCCTGCGCCCGGTTGATGGATTCGGCGCGAACGCACGATAGCAAGTCTCCGTGAGTTTGTATGTGGCGCTTTGAACGCTGGCGGCGAGGCGAGGCATCGTGCCCCGGAGGCGGTGCAGCGCATCGCCTGAGAATGCCGCACCGCGTGCGAGACACGGAGCATTTCTCCGCATCTCGACGAACAGGGCGGCCATGCTAACATGCTGCCGAACAGCAGCAGCAGGGCCAGCCCATGGCGCTCGGCGACAGACCCGCATTGGCTTTGGCCGCAGCGATCGGCGTCGCGCTGTCGTCCGGCGCCTTCGCCGGGGATCCGGACGCCGCCGGTGACATCGCCAAGCTCCCGAACGCGCGAACCGTCGCGCCGCCGGCTGTGCCCGGCGTCCTCACCGGCAAGGAACGGCTTGGCCGCAAGTGGATGGACGAGCAGCGCATCGACAACTGCAAGGTCCCCGCCGACAAGCGCGGCGCGAAGCCGCGGTCGGACACCTGCCCGCATATGTCGTCGCGGCCGTCGCTCGAAGGGCGCGGATAGCCGGCGCAAGGCTGGGCGTGACGCCGCGGAAATTCATTGGGGTTAGCGAACCTGCCGTGCGATGGAGATCAATTGCCGAAAAATTCCCGCCCGCGGCGATGCCTGCGGGTGTCGGGCTGATCCGAGGCTGTTCGCCGCGGACCGATTGCCTCGAACTGGGCCTTCTGCTCGTCGCTCAGCGTTGCGTAGAAATCGTCAAGCGCCGCACGCACCAGCTTGACCGCCTGCAGCATGGTATCGAGCCTCTTGCCCGCGGTGGCGAGCCGTGCTGGTGGCGTCACCGCATCGTCGGGCTGGCACGAGGTCGTGAGCATGTCCGCCGCCTTGGCGCTTGCGTTCTGGAGCGCGACAAGGCTCGCCCGTTGGGTCTCTGTCGGGCGCAGCCTCGCATCAATCTCCTCGCTCGGCCACTTCAGCGCCGTGACTTGTGCAACGTCGCAGCCCTGCGCAAGCGATCGATCGCGGCTTCTTGCCAAGCTGCGCCGGCGTTGATCCTCGGCGAGCGCATTCAATCGCGCCTTTTGTTCATCGTTCAGCAGGCTGTAGAATCTGTCGAGCGCCGGCTGCACAATTGTCACCGCCGCGATCATCGCCTCGATGCGCTGTTGCATGGACGCCAGCCGGCCTGGCGCCGTCAGTGACATGGTGGTCGGGCAGGCCACCTTGATTTTCTGCGCGGCTGCGACGGAAGCGTTGGCGAGTTCATCGAGCGCGGCGCGCTGCGCCTCGGTCGGCTCTATCGCCTGCTGAATCAGATCGATCGGCAGGCCCGCAATCTCGCGGCTGTCCTCGCCGCATAGCTGCGCCAGCCGGTCCGGCGCGTCGTCGCGCGGGCCCGCTGAGCTGCGCAACGGCAGATAGCCTGCGAGGGCATCATAGTCGTAGGGAGCAAACATGCCGGCGTAGATGTCATCATAGCCGTACCCCCAGAATGGGGCGCGAGCAGCACTGCCCCAGATCGCATAATCATAGATGTCAAAATAAGCGAACGGCCAGAACAACGGCCCAACCCAGCCATATCCGCCGTTGCCGTGTTGCCACCATCCGGTGCGGCCGTTGTGCCAGCCGGCCAGCGCCACACCAGCGGTAATCCGCGCCCGCATGCTGGGGCTATGCAGCGCGGCACTGTGGCGCAAGGTTCGGGCAAGCGCGCGCGAGTTCAGCGCGTTGTGTGCGGCAAAAGCCCGACCGCGGCTGAGACCCGGTCCGGCAAACGAGCGGGTGCTCGCGGATCTGCCGAAATGACGCCCGCCGCCGAAATGCGCGCGGCCGGAATGCCCACCGCCATGGTGGCCACCGCCACGAAAATGCGCGCCCCCATGACCACCGCCCCCATGCCCCCCACCGTGTCCGCCGCCATGGCCACCACCGTGACCACCGCCACCTTTCGCAGTGGCATATCCTGCGGCCGACAGTACGGCCGCGAGAACAATGGCGGCGATCCTGATATTGAGTTTTGACATGGCACCCTCATGGTGCGCCATGAACCCACGGCACGTTCGAACAACGCCGGCTTGATGATGTGGTTCCGTTGCGGCCCCCGAATGCCGCCAGCGGGACGGCACGGTGGTCCGAGGCCGCAAGCGTCTATCAAGCGTCTATAGCGGCGATGTTGGTTGCTGGCACAAAGGGGACAAGCACTCATCTTGGGTAGCTAGTTCCAAGACATTGGATAGTGCCTACCGCTTCTTCCAGCCACCCCGATGCCCCGGCGCACCGCCGCTTGAGCGCGGCAACGGTCCGAATTCCGGGCCGGTTTCGCACGAGTTTTTCGGCTGGAAGATCTGGCTCTTGGTGCCCGTTCCCATCAAGTGCGGCGGGTCTAGAGCTGGCAAGTGATCACCGGCATCACCTCGTCTCCGGGCTCGTACCCAGAGCGTGGTGCGAGAGACTTTTGGTGAGTGACGACCGCGCCGGTTGCCTCGTCGAGGCGCAGCAGCTTCCAGCCAACGGGCTCGTTAGTCGCGCTGCCGCCACCGATTTGCCAGGCGCGCATGACGGGGTTTTCCTCTTTCGTGAAGCCAACAGCGTGGACTTCGACCAATCTGGAAAAGCCATCGTATTGAAGTTCCAGAACGTGCCCTGAGCGGAGGGCTTCACAAGCGGTCTGTACGAACATGACGTGCCCTCCCGAGGTTGTTTACATGAGCGAAGCACAGTCCAGCTTGAATATGTGAAAACTTTTTGCCTTACGATCGCTTCTTCCACCCGCCCCGATGCCCCGGCGCACCGCCTGACGAGCGCGGCGCAGGTCCGAATTCCGGGCCGGACTCGCGCGAGTTCTTCGGCTGGAAGATCTTGCTCTCGGTGCCCGGGCCCATTTCGTCGAGCGTCGGTTTTCGCGGGCGCTCCACCTTCTTGCCGCGGTCGGGTTTGACTTCGTGCCATCCGGCGATGCCCATTTCGTCGAGGTCGGGCTTGTGCACCTTGGAGGACGGCGTGTTGTTGCCGCCGCGCTTGCCGGATTGCTTCGGCATGTTCGCCGAGGCGCCAAATTGCTTGTCGCCCTTGAAGGCGCCGGCCTTGCCCTGCACGGTGCGCTGCTTGGCGGTGGGGTCGTCGACCACGGCCAGCTCGGTGGCGCGCAGGCGCTTGACCTCGTCGCGCAGGCGCGCGGCTTCCTCGAAATTGAGGTCGGCGGCGGCCTCGCGCATGCGGGTTTCCAGATCGCCGAGCACGGCCTCGAAATTATGCCCGATGCTGATGACGTCGTCGGCCATGCCGCCATTGCCGATTTCCACCAGCACATGGTCGCGCTCGTAGACCGAGTTCATGATGTCGCCGATGGTCTTCTTGATGCTCTCCGGCGTGATGCCGTGCAGCGTATTGTATTCGACCTGCTTCTCGCGGCGGCGGTCGGTCTCGGCGATGGCGCGCTGCATCGAGCCGGTCATCTGATCGGCATAGAGGATGACCTTGCCGTCGACGTTGCGCGCGGCGCGGCCGATGGTCTGGATCAGCGACGTTTCGCTGCGCAGGAAACCTTCCTTGTCGGCGTCGAGCACGGCGACCAGCGCGCATTCGGGAATGTCGAGGCCTTCGCGCAACAGGTTGATGCCGACCAGCGCGTCGAAGGCGCCGAGGCGGAGGTCGCGGATGATCTCGATACGCTCGATGGTGTCGATGTCGGAGTGCATGTAGCGGACGCGGATGCCCTGCTCATGCAGATATTCGGTGAGGTCTTCCGCCATCCGCTTGGTCAGCACGGTGATCAGCGAGCGATAGCCGGCCTGCGCGGTGGCGCGGACCTCGCCGACGAGATCGTCGACCTGGGTGCGGGCAGGGCGGATGTTGATCGGCGGATCGATCAGCCCGGTGGGGCGGATCACCTGCTCGACGAACACGCCGCCGGATTCGTTCAGCTCCCACGCTGATGGCGTCGCCGACACCGCGACCGATTGCGGGCGCATCATGTCCCATTCCTCGAAGCGCAGCGGCCTATTGTCCATGCAGGACGGCAGCCGGAAGCCGTATTCCGCCAGCGTCGCCTTGCGGCGGAAGT
>JAQGKA010000534.1 GCA_028290355.1 Tardiphaga sp.
CGCGCCGAAATCATTGCTCGATTGCGGCGCCGGCCCCGGCACCGCGACGTGGGCCTGCGCGGAAGCCTTCGCCTCGCTGAACAATTTCACGCTGCTGGATTCCAATCCGGCGCTGCGAAGCCTCGCGCTCGAACTCGCCCGGGACAGCACACGCCTGCCTGCGCCGCGTTACGACCTCGGCGATGCCACGGCGAAGCTCGCGGAGGCGCCGGCGGCCGATCTGGTGTTCGCCAGCTATGTCATCAACGAACTGAACGACATCGCGAGACAAAAACTGATCGCCGCGATGTGGGCGAAGACCTCCGACACGCTTCTCATCGTCGAGCCCGGCACCCCGGCCGGCTATGCGCGCATGATCGAGGCCCGCGCGATGCTGATCGACGATGGCGGCCACGTCGTCGCGCCATGCCCGCATGATGACGGCTGCCCGCTGGCAGCCCCCGACTGGTGCCATTTTTCGCAGCGGCTGCAGCGCTCCAAGGCCCATAAACAACTCAAATCCGCAGAACTTCCCTACGAGGACGAAAGATTTATCTATGTCGCGCTGTCGCGTGCGCCGGCGCGGCAGCGGCCCTCGCGCGTGCTGGCGCAGCCAGTCGCGACCAAGGTGGCGATATCAGCCAAACTCTGCACCAAAGATGGCGTGATCGCCGCCGTGGCGCCGCGCCGCGACAGAGCGGCCTATGCGCGCTACCGCAAATTGGACTGGGGCGACGCGGTATTCGACTAGCCCATCCCCCGTCATGGCGAGCAGCGAGCGACGCGGCCATCCAGAACACCGCAGGCTTTGCAAGAGCTGGATGGCTTCGTCGCAAGCGCTTCTCGCCATGACGGCGAGCGGTCCGGGAATAATCGTCCCCCGCCGGCGTTCTCCTCCTGACGCACCCGCGTTCAACGGTTTCACCAGGAGTATTTGCCATGTCCAAATCCTTAGCCGCCGTCGCGGCCCTCGCTGTGATGCTCGCTTGCTCCGCCGCCTCGGCGCAGATGCTGAAGACCGCCGAGACGCCGAAGGGCGCCACCTTCGTCGATGCCAAGGGCATGACGCTCTATACCTTCGACAAGGACGCCGGCGGCAAATCGATGTGCAACGGCCCGTGCGCGGAAAACTGGCCGGCGCTGCTCGCCGCCGACGACGCCAAGCCGACCGCCGACATGACCATTCTGGTGCGCGACGACGGCAAGAAGATGTGGGCCTACAAGGGCAAGCCGCTCTACACCTTCAAGAAGGACATGGCCGCCGGCGACACCAATGGCGACGGCTTCCTGAACGGCGCCTGGCACATGGCGAAGCCGTAAGCTGCTGAGGCGTTAGAACGACCCGCCACCACCGAGGCCGCGGCAAGCGCAGCGCCCGGCCCCTCACCCGGCGCTACGCGCCGACCTCTCCCCGCACTGCGCGGGGAGAGGTCGAAATGCGCGCGTAGTGCGCGTTTCGGGTGAGGGGCGGGCACCACGGCGCTTCATTATCAACGTCAGAGATTCACTCGACTACTGAAGCATAGTTCAGAACGAATGCCGCAGCCGCCCGGTGAACTGGTGCGCCACGGAATCGTCCCCACCGACGATGGCGTCGTAGCCGAGCGATACGGTGGTCAGCGCGCCGAGCTTGCCGGAGACGCCGGTGCCGATCACGCCGCGGTCGCGCAGCGCGCTGCCCGTCGCGGTGATGAAGCTGCCGGGCAATGTGACGTCGGCGAAGCTGGCATTAATACCGCGGACGCCGTCGCTGAATTCATGCAGCCAGGCCAGCCGGAATTCCGGCGTCAGCATGCCGCCGTTGATCTGGTAGTCGTAGGCGAAGCGTGCGCCGAGGCTGCTGCGCAGCGACTCCGAGCTGTCCGAAGCGACGTTGAGCGCCGCGGCGCTGCCGGCTTCCGCGAAGCCATCCACCGACGCCCGGGTATATTGCAGGCCGACTTCCGGCGTCACCACCCAGCCGCTGACGCGCAAATCGGTACCGAGCGTGCCACGCAGCGCGTAATGCGAACCGTTATTGGACGAGGTGTTGATGGTGCCTAGCGCGACGCGCGCATTGTCGTAGTCGCTCCAACCATAGAGGCCGATCATGGTGGCGAACCAGGTCGGCGCCTCATAGGCGGCATAGCCACCGACGGTGCGCGTCGAGATCTTCGTGGTGCTGCCAAGGGTGTCGAGATCGCCTCTCGTATAGGCATAGCCGCCGAACACGCCGACCAGCGCGCGGTCGGTGAAGCGCCAGTCGGCGCCGGCCACCACATTCGCGGTGGTCGAACGGGTCGCCGGCGCATCGGGGCGCGCGCCTTCGCGGGCGAAACTGAGACTGCTGGTGACGAACACGCCGTGGTCGGAATCCGGCGCGGCAGCGCGCATGCCCGGCAGCGCCTTGGTGGGCGCATAGGCCAGCGCGTCGTAAGCGCCCTGCTGGCTGTTCAGCCAGTTCGATTCGTTGAGGACATTGACCTGATTGGTCGGAAAGCCGGTGATGGCGCTGAGCGAGCGGTCTAGGCCCATGCCGCGCTTGTCGAATGAGCCGCCATCGAGCATCGCCAGCGCAGCGCTGGCGCCGCCGAGATCGTTGCCGGTGCCGCCGAAGCGGCTCTGGGTCAGGCGCTGGCCGACCAGCGAGGTGGTCTGCGATGCGCTATCGATCGTCATCCGGCCGAGGCCCTGATAGGCGGCAGGCGACAACTGCGTCAGCGCCGCGCCGACATCCGAGGCGCTGGCGACGGAATCGATCAGCGCGAGCGCGGCACTGCTGGCAGCGACGGTGTTCGAGCCGCCGTCGAACACCGAGGCGACGCCGAGCCCGCTGGCCGATGCGAAGGATGAAAACGACTGCGCAGCGCCAGTGACGACTTCGAACGAGGTATAGAGCGTGCCGCCGATGTTGACGGTCTGCCCAGCCTGCAGCGCCGCGCGCTTGGCTTCGGTTAGGCCGACCTTGTTGTAGTTCAGCGTGTCGGTGCCGACGCCGCCGTCGACCAGGCCGACGATGCGCGAGCCCGTCATGATGTTGACGGTGTCGTTGCCGCCTTCCATGTTCACGGCGCGGCCGTTGTTGCCGATGATGGTGCCGTAATTGGTGAGGACGTCGGCGCCCTCGCCCATCTGGATCGCCGAGCCGTCGCCGCGGATGAAGCGCGCCGATCCGGTGCCGGTGTAGACCACGCCGTTCAGCGTACCGACCGAATCGGGATCGACCGCGCCCGATCCCAGCAGCACGACAGCGTTGGGATCGGGGATCGCGCCGTTGCCGATGATGGTGCCGCGGTTGACGATGGTGTCGTTATCGGCGGCGGTGCCGGTCTTATTCTCGAGCCGGATCGCAAAGCCGTTCTGGCCGATGATGGTGCCGCCCACATTGTTGGTGATGGTGGTCGCGGCGACACCGCTGCGATCGAGATTGGTATCCTTGTTGACGACGATGCCGAACGAGGCGCCGCTGACAGTGCCATAGTTGTCGACGGTGCCGCCGCCGATCGAGATGCCTTCGCTGTTGTTCGCACGGTTGCCGCTGTCGAAGCCGCCGGCGCCGACGCCTTCGATGATGCCGTAGTTGACGATGGTGCCCGCGTTGTCGATATCGACGCCGTCGCCGTCGCCATTGATCTGGGCCACACCGCTCGAATTGATGATATTGCCGACGCCGGCATAGCCGCCGGTGATGCGGCCGAAATTGGTCACCGTCCCCGCCCCGTCAGAGCCGACGCCGGAGCCGTTGCGTCCGATGATCGTGCCGCCGGCCGCATTATTCACGGTGACGTCGGTATCGGCGGTGATGCCGTGCCGTGCGCCAGAGATCAGGCCGCCTGCCTGGTTGTTGACAACAACACCAGTGTTGCCGCCGGCATCGATGCCATCTGCGGAGCCATTTGCGCCACCGGAAGTGTTCGCGCCAAAGCTCCGGATGATGCCGGCGTTGTTGATGATGGCGTTCTGACCCGGACGAATGGCGTCGTCACTCAAGGCTTCGATGATGCCGGTCGACCGGTTGGTGATTGTAAGGTTCACGCCGGCAGCACTCATTCCGCGGAAATCGAGCGCTTGTCCGAGCGGGTTGAATCCGCTGCCGCTTGCCTGGATCAGGCCGGCATTGTCGATCAGGATGGTCCCGCTGGTCATCGCCAGATTGAAGCGGAACGCGTCATTCTGCGCGGCGCGCACGACTGCGCCGATATTGTTGAGGAACGTGAAGGTGCGGTTCGCCACCGCGCCGGACGCGTCGATGGTGCGGCCGGTGCTGGTGTTCTCGATGATGCCGGAGTTGGTGACGACGACACCGGTCGAGGCGCCGTTCCAGGTAATCGTCGCGGTGCTGCTGGTCGAGCGCAGCGTGCCGCCGGCTTCGACCGTCCCGGTCTGCGTGGTGTTCAGCGTCTTCGGCACGGTGTCAGTGGTGTCCGCCGGCACCGTGAAAGTCTGCGCCTGCGCGGACAACGGCGCGGCCAGCGCCGCCAGACCCACAAGCATCGCCACCCGGCTCACGCCGTTACGCCAATTCAACATCATCATACCCCCAGCGAAGAAATTAAGGTTTCATTAGGTTCACTGGATGACAGCGGGATGACGAAGAGCGCGCATGGGCCAACCCGCATGCGCATAGCGACAAACTGCCGCCGGGTGATGCATGGCGGCGACGGGTCGTCCCCACGAAGGCGGGGCCACAGAGCCGAGACGTGAGTCCGCGCCGCATGGGTCCCGGCATTCGCCGGGACGCCCCGTCGAAGTTCAGTACACAGCCACGACCAGCGAGGCGGCGGACCACAGCGTCTTTGAACGTATTACACTCCCGCGACGACTAACCCCTTGCCGCACCCTGCCCCGCGGCCCCTGCCCTGTGATGCCTTCATCGCCTACAGTGCCGGGCTTCGTCATTTCCTGGGAGTTTTCATATGTCGACCGGCTGGATCGTTCTTGGCGTCATCGTCGTGCTCGTGCTGTTTGCGTTCGCCGCCTATAACCGCCTGGTGGCGCTGAGCCAGCGGGTCAACCAGTCGTTTGCGGACATCGACGTGCAGCTCAAGCAGCGCCACGATCTGATCCCGAACCTGATCGAGACCGTGAAGGGCTACGCCGCCCACGAGCGCGGCACCCTCGATGACGTGGTGAAAGCGCGCAACGCCGCGATGTCGGCGCAGGGCCCCGCCCAGGTCGGCGCCGCCGAAAACCAGCTCTCCGGCGCGCTCGGAAGGCTGATCGCGCTATCGGAGGCCTATCCGGACCTCAAGGCCAATGCCAATTTCCAGCAGTTGCAGACCGAATTGTCCGACATCGAGAACAAGATCGCCGCCAGCCGCCGCTTCTTCAACAATGCGGTTCAGGAATACAACACCGGCATCCAGCAGATGCCGGCCGCATTGTTCGCCGGCACCTTCGGCTTCACCCACAAGGATTTCTTCGATCTCGGCGAAAGCCGCGCCGACGTCGAGCAGGTGCCGCAGGTCAAGTTCTGACGCGCTGAAACGCGCCGGAGCAGCGCATCATGGCCGCCTATGGTCTCTACACCCACATCGCCTCGAACAAATTCCGTTCGATGTTGCTGCTCGCGGGGCTGTTTGTTCTCATCTATGTGATGGTTTTCGCCGGCGCGCTGATCGCCGAGGTGCTGCTCAACAGCAACGGCTCGGTGGCCTATTATCTCAACGCCGCGACGTATGACCTGATCAAGGCGCTGCCGGTCGCCACCATCGGCGCGGCGTTGTGGATCGTGGTCGCGTATTTCTTCCACCAGAAGATGATCGACGCCATCACCGGCGGCCAGGACGTGACGCGGCAGCGGCAGCCGCGACTGTACAATCTGCTGGAAAACTTGTGCATCTCGCGCGGCACCCCGATGCCGAAGCTGAAGATCATGGAGAGCGATGCGCTGAACGCCTTCGCCACCGGGCTCAATGTCAGGCAATATTCCATCACCGTCACCACCGGGCTATTACGCGCGCTGAACGACGACGAGATGGAGGCGGTGCTCGGCCACGAGCTGACCCACATCCGCAATGGCGATGTGCAGCTGATGGTGGTCGCGGTAATCATCGCCGGGGTGGTCGGCTTTACCGCCGAACTGTTCTTCCGCATGTTCATCAACTCCGGCTTCAATCTTGGTGGCGGCCGCTCGTCGCGCTCCTCATCCTCCTCCAGCGACAACAAGAATTCCGGCGGTGGCGCGGTGATCGTCGTCATCATCGCCGTGGCGCTGATCGCACTGGCCTGGATTCTCTCGCTGGTGGTGCGCCTCGCGCTGTCTCGCTCGCGCGAATTGCTGGCCGACGCCGGATCCGTCGAGCTGACGAAAAACCCCGATGCCATGATCTCGGCGCTGCGCAAGATCGAGAACCGCGGCGAACTGCCCGGCGCCACCTCGGCGGTGATGGAAATGTGCATCGACAATCCCCGCGAGGGGTTTGCCGATCTGTTCGCCACCCATCCTTCGGTGGATTCCCGGGTCGCGGCCCTGGTGCGATATGCCGGCGGCCGCGACCCCGGTCGGCTGGCGCTGCCGTCAGACACCGCGGACCCGGCGGCATTGCCGGACGATACAGGGCCACCCGCGCCGCCGCGCTCCGGGCCCTGGAACGATGCCTCCAACCCGCCCGGACCCTGGGTCAAGCCCGCCGGCCCATGGGGTTGAAATCTCCCTTGTTTCTGCCATGTTCGCGCCCAAAGCAGGCATGAGATAAGGTTCGCCTGCGCGATTCTTCTCGCGCGGCAGACACCCCTCGGCACGTAAAGGAATTCCATGGCGAAGCCAGCAGTGATTGTGGTCGGCGCGGACAAGGGTGGCGTCGGCAAGACCACGGTATCGCGGACAGTGCTCGATTATTTCAGCGCCAATAACGTCCCGACCCGGGCCTTCGACACTGAATCGCCGCGTGGCACGCTGAAGCGCTTCCATCCGGACATCACCGAGATCGTCGACATGACGACCACGGCCGACCAGATGAAGATCTTCGATACGCTCAACACCGCGGCGCCCTCGGTCACCGTGATCGACGTCCGCGCAGGCCTGCTATCCCCGGCGCTGGCGTCCCTGCGCGACATCGGCTTTCTCGACGCCGCCAAGTCCGGCCAGATCACCTTTGCCGTGTTCCATATACTGGGCCCCTCGATCGCCTCGCTGGACGAGATCGCCGAGACCGCGGGCTTCATGAATGGTGCGAAATATTTCCTGGTGAAGAACTTCATCAACAACACCAGCTTCTTCGAATGGGACCAGGCGACCTACAATTCCTA
>JAQGKA010000546.1 GCA_028290355.1 Tardiphaga sp.
GCGGCAAGATCAAGGTCACCGCGGTGCGCGATCCCAACACGCTGCCGTGGAAGGACCTCGGCATCGACATCGCGCTGGAATGCACCGGCATCTTCAGCGCCAAGGCGAAGGCCACGTCGCATCTCACTGCAGGCGCCAAGCGCGTGCTGGTGTCGGCGCCCTCGGATGGCGCGGACGCGACCATCGTCTACGGCGTCAACCACAAGACGCTGACCAAGGAACATCTCGTCGTCTCGAACGGCTCCTGCACCACGAACTGCCTGGCGCCGGTCGCCAAGGTGCTGAACGAGATCGTCGGTATCGAGACCGGCTTCATGACCACGATCCATGCTTACACCGGCGACCAGCCGACGCTGGACACGCTGCACAGCGACCTCTATCGCGGCCGCGCCGCGGCGATGTCGATGATTCCGACCTCGACGGGTGCCGCCAAGGCGATCGGCCTGGTGATGCCGGAACTGGCCGGCAAGCTCGACGGCGTCTCGATCCGCGTGCCGACCCCGAACGTTTCGGTGATCGATCTCAAGGTCGTCGCCAAGCGCGCCACCACCAAGGAAGAGATCAACGCCGCGTTCAAGGCCGCCGCCGAAGGCGAGCTGAAGGGCATTCTGGGCACCACGATCTATCCGAACGTCTCGATCGACTTCAATCACGACCCGCATTCCTCGACCTTCGCCTTCGATCAGACCAAGGTGCAGGGCGGAACGCTGGTCCGCGTGCTCAGCTGGTACGACAACGAATGGGGCTTCTCCAACCGCATGGCCGACACCGCCGTGGCGATGGGCAAGCTGCTCTGACGACCGCATAGACTCATGGTTTGAGACGCGCGCTGAAAGGCGCGCTTCTCGCCATGAGAGAAACGCCTCATCCCGAGGAGCCGAGCGCAGCGAGGCCTCTCGGAGGATGAGCTGTAACTAATTTGGGGCTCGCCATGACCAAAACATTCCGCACCCTCGACGACGTCGACGTGAAGGGCAAACGCGTCCTTGTGCGCGTCGATCTCAACGTGCCCATGGACAATGGCCGCGTCAGCGATGCCACGCGCCTGGAGCGCATCGCCCCGGGGATTACCGAGGTCGCCGGCAAGGGCGGCAGGGTGATCCTGCTCGCGCACTTCGGCCGGCCGAAGGGCCGCGATCCCAAGGAATCGCTGAAGCCGGTGGCCGCCGCACTCGCTGACGTCCTTAAAATGCCGGTGGCGTTTGCCGATGATTGCGTCGGCGACGCCGCAACCAAGGCTGTCGCCGCGATGAAGGACGGTGACATCCTCTGCCTGGAGAATACCCGCTTCCATCCCGGCGAAGAGAAGAACGATCCGGCCTTCGTGGCTGAGCTGGCGAAGCTCGGCGACATCTGGGTCAACGACGCCTTCTCGGCCGCGCACCGCGCCCACGCCTCTACCGAAGGCCTAGGCCACGTATTGCCCGCCTATGCCGGCCGCACCATGCAGGCCGAACTGGACGCGCTCGGCAAGGCGCTGGACGCGCCGACCAGGCCGGTGATCGCGATCGTCGGCGGCGCCAAGGTTTCGTCCAAGATTGATCTTTTGGAAAACCTCGTCACCAAGGTCGATGCGCTCGTCATCGGCGGCGGCATGGCCAACACTTTCCTGCACGCTCAGGGCATCGGCGTCGGCAAGTCGCTGTGCGAGAAAGATCTTGCCGCGACTGCGCTGCGCATCATCGACAAGGCCGAGGCTGCCGGCTGCGCCATCATCCTGCCGGTGGACGCGGTGGTCGCATATCATTTCGCCGCCAATTCGCCGTCGCACGCCTACGGCCTCGATGCGATCCCGGAAGACGGCATGATCCTCGACGTCGGCCCGCAATCGATCGTGCGGGTCAACGCCGCGATCGACGACGCCGCGACGCTGGTCTGGAACGGCCCGGTCGGCGCCTTCGAAATGACGCCGTTCGACCGCGGCACCGTGGACGCAGCGAAGCATGCAGCCGCGCGGACCAGGGCCCGCAAGCTGATTTCCGTCGCCGGCGGCGGCGATACGGTGGCGGCACTGAACCATGCCGGCGTCGCCGATGATTTTTCCTACATCTCGACCGCAGGCGGCGCCTTCCTGGAATGGATGGAAGGCAAGCCGCTTCCGGGAGTCGATGTTTTGCGGCTACGCTAGGTCAACCTTTCAATCGCCGGCTCGCGCCGTCGTCGTCCTCACGAGAATATGGAGAGAAGCACATGGCCCGCATCACGTTGCGTCAACTGCTCGATCATGCGGCCGAGCACGACTACGGCGTGCCGGCCTTCAACATCAACAACATGGAACAGGCACTGGCCATCATGGAGGCCGCTTCCAGCGTCGATGCGCCGGTGATCATCCAGGCCTCGCGCGGCGCCCGCTCCTATGCCAACGACATCATGCTGAAGCACATGATGGATGCGGTGACCGAGATCTATCCGCAGATCCCGGTCTGCGTGCATCTCGACCATGGCAACGGACCGGCGACCTGCATGACCGCGATCCAGGCCGGCTTCACCTCGGTGATGATGGACGGCTCGCTGAAGGCCGACGGCAAGACCGCCGCCGACTGGGACTACAATGTCGGTGTCACCAAGACCGTGACCGACATGGCGCATCTCGGCGGCATTTCGGTGGAAGGCGAACTCGGCGTGCTCGGCTCGCTGGAGAGCGGCATGGGCGAGGCGGAAGACGGCCACGGCGCCGAAGGCCAGCTGTCGCACGACCAGCTCCTGACCAATCCCGACGAGGCCGTCAAATTCGTCAAGGAGACCCAGGTCGATGCGCTGGCGATCGCCATGGGCACCTCGCACGGCGCCTACAAATTCACCCGCAAGCCGGACGGCGACATTCTCGCCATGAACGTGATCGAGGAAATCCACCGCAAGCTGCCCAACACCCATCTGGTGATGCACGGCTCCTCCTCGGTGCCGCAGGACCTGCAGGACATCATCAACACCTATGGCGGCGAGATGAAGCCGACCTGGGGCGTGCCGGTGTCCGAGATCCAGCGCGGCATCAAGCATGGCGTCCGCAAGATCAACATCGACACCGACAACCGCATGGCGATGACCGGCCAGATCCGCAAAATACTTCAGGAAAACCCCAGCGAGTTCGATCCGCGCAAATATCTGAAGCCGGCGATGGAAGCGATGGTGAAGTTGTGCAAGCAGCGCCTGCAGGAATTCAATACCGCGGGCCAGGCCAGCAAGTTCAAGACCGTGCTGACCACGGCGGACATGGCCAAGCGCTATGCGTCCGGGGAACTGGCGGCGAAGATAGCGTGAGCGCCCTGCTTCGTCCTTGAAGGCAAGCCTTTCCTTGAAGAAATGGCTGGCCTGCCATATGTTACATGTAACAGATGGAGGTCGCCATGACCGACGGAGCAAAGCGGATCCGGAAGCACCGGGACAAGATGAAGGCTGCCGGCTTGAAGCCAGTGACCATCTGGGTTCCCGACGTCAATGCGCCGGGATATAAAGAAGACATTCGCAGACAATGCGAGTTGATCAATGCCAGCGCGGACAGCGCCATCGTTCTCGACGGAATGCTGGAGTTGGCAGATTTCAGTGACTGGAAAGAATGAAACGGGGCGACCTGATTTCGGTCGCCCTTCCCGGCGATTATGGCAAACCCCGTCCCGCTTTGGT
>JAQGKA010000566.1 GCA_028290355.1 Tardiphaga sp.
TCTTCCGATCTCGTTGTCGGCGTCATGCTGATCTCGCCTGACGCGATCTGTTCGGATCTGCCGCCTTGCGAAATCCAGTTGCCGGAAAAGTAATTCTCGCCGCCGCTTTGCCGCAGCCGGAACAGCATCAGCTTTTCGCCCGATTTCAGATGCAGCGAGAGCCAGTCCCAGCCGGTCTGGTCGGAGGCCAGCGGCTGGCTGCTGTACTCGCGATCCATCCACGCCTGGCCGCTGACCGCGAGGGGCTTATCATCGATGGTGATGGTGCCGGAGGCGGAGAAATATGGCTGGCTGTAGTAGTACGACGCCTGGCCGCGTTCGGATTTTTTGCTGAAGCCGGCATCGCCCTGCAGCACCAAGGGCTGCCGCGTCTCGAGGCGGAGTCTGTAGCTGAAATCCGCGCCTGACGCCGACACCTCCAGCGGCGCGATCGTCGCGTCGTCAAAAGCCTCAAAGCCGCGCATCTCCCAGGCATCGATCCAGGCGCGGAACGGCGTCGCGGTGACACCGGCCTGGCCGACGCCGCCCCGCGCAAAGGCTTCGCTGTAGCGATGCGTGTCTGCCGAGGTCGCCGCGGCATGGCCCATCCATATCTGCTGATTGGCCCAGCCATCCCTTTGCGCACCCGGCGCGATCGCTTGGCGAAACAAGGTCCATTGCGCGCCATAGGCCGCACCCCTGGCATCTCTGAGATTCGCGGTGAGGTACCACCACTCGATGCGATAGTCGGGATGCGGGCCGAGATCGGCAGGGAAGGTCAGCGCGCGGCCGGGCACGACAGTAGCAAAGCCGTCGGCGTCGTGGCCCAATCCCGCAAAACCCTGCGCCCACGCGCGCGGGCCGTCAAGGCCGAGCCAAGCGAGCCCGCCGGCAAACGTGCGACGCGTGATCGGTCTACCGCTCATCGGCAAACACCTTCACCAGCTTTGCGGGTTGCATCCGCAATAGCTTTAAGATCGGTAGCAGCGCGGCCAGTAGCGACGCCAGCATCGCGACCCCCAGCAGTTCGATCAGCTGCAGCGGAAACACATGGAATGGCAACCGCCAGCCGAACGCTTTGACGTTCACCACCGCGATCAGGCACCACGCCACCAGCAGTCCCAGCGGCAGCGCCAGCAGCGCGGTGATCAGCGCCACCGACAGGGTCTTCAACAGTTCGATCCCGGCGAGCCGCCGCCTGGTGATGCCGATCGCCCATAGCGGCGCCAGTTGCGGAAGCCGCGAATTGCTTAAAGTCAGCAGGCTGGTCAGCAGCGCCACGCCGGCGACGCCGAGGGTGAAGGCATTCAGCGCCGCCGTCACCGCGAAGGTGCGATTGAAGATCCGCAGCGATTCCGCCTTCACCGTCGCCTGATCGGCGAGGTTGCGGCCATCGAGGCCGAATTTGCCCTGGATCGCGGCGATCAACGCCGGCACCGCCGAAGGCTGAACCCGCAGCCCCATGCGTGTCTGCGAAATGTCCGGGAACCGCTTTACCAGCGCATCGATGGCGACGCCGATCTGTCCCTTCGGATTGCCGTAGTCGGCATAGATGGCGACTACTTCCAGCGGCCAGTTGCCTGATGGCACCGGCACCTCAAAGCGGTCGCCGATGCCGAGCTTCAGCCGTCGCGCCAACTGCTCGCTGATCAGCGCCGCGTCGCCGGCGCGCACGCGATCCCAGGCATCCTTCGTTGCTTCCAGCAGCGGCCATTGACCGCGATAGGTGACATGATCGGCGAACCCCAGCACCTCCACCGGCAGGCCTGATAGCTGCACGTCGGTGCGGCTGCCGGGCAGCACCGCGCGCACCTCCGGCTGCTGCTTCAGCCAGTCCCTGATCTCTCCCGCCTGCGCCTCGCTCGACGCATTGAGATAGATCTCCGCCGCAAGCCGGCCGTTAAGCCACCCCGTAAACGTCCGGCTGAAACTCTCGACCATGGTGCCGACGCCGACATTCACCGCCAGCGCCAGCAGCAGCGCCATCAAGGCGAGCGACAATCCCGAGAGCTGCAGGCGGCTGTCGGCCCAGAACCATTTTGTCAGCGGCCGCCGCGTGCTGCGTTCGCCCGCCGCCAGCACGGTGCCGAGGATCACCGGCAGCGCCAGCGCCGCGCCGAGCAGCAGAGCGGCCAGCACCACAAATCCCGCGATCAGGGAATCGCCGAGCCAGAGCACGCCGGCGGCACCCGCCAGCACGATCGCCGCACCCGCGCCCTGCCATTTCAGCCGGCGATGCTGCGCCTGTTGCCAGGCGTAAGGCTGCGCCGCCGCCAGCAATGGCAGCCGCACCGCCTTGAGCAGGCTCGATGTCGCTGCCAGCAGCGCGCCGATCACCGAGATCGCCAGTCCGGCCAGCCACCATTCCGGCTTCAGCGTTAGCTGGCCGGGAATAGTCGCGCCATAAAGTCCGCGCAGGCTCGCCGCGACATCGGGCAGCAGCGCCGCCGCGATCAGATAGCCGCAGACCAGGCCGATCAGCCCCGCGACAATAGCGATCGATACCAGCTCGACCAGCAGCACCGTATTGAGTTGCCGCGCCGAGACACCACAGGCACGCAGCGTGCGCAGCATGGGCAGCCGCTGTTCGAAGCCGAGCCCGATCGCGGAGTTGACGATGAACAACCCGACGAAGAACGACAGCAGGCCAAAGGCCGTCAGGTTCAGGTGAAAACTGTCGGTGAGCCGTTCGAGATCGGTCTCGGCATCGGGCTCGACGAGACGGAGCTGATCGCCAGCAACGCTTTCCAGCGCCGCGCGCGGCGCCTTGGCCTTGCCGACCAGCAGTCGCGAAATCTGGTCCGGCATTTTCAATAGCCGCTGCGCGATGCCGATATCGACCACCAGCACGCCCTGCACCAGTTGCGGCTGCACCTTCAAGGGCGGCAGCGCCCGCGCGCTATCAACCATTGGCGTTGCGCCCACAATGAGGCCGAGATCGGCCAATGTCTCCGGCGCCAGCAATGTCTGCCCCGGCGGCGTGATGAACGACTGCACGCCTCCCTTGCCGATCTCGGCCGTCGACGTCGCTTCCACCGGCAGCGTCACCGGCTCGATACCGAGCAGGCGCACCGAACGCCCGCCGATCTGGACGCGGCCTTCGAGCATCGGCGACACCGGCCACCCCGCGCGGCGCAGGTCGACGAACAGCTGTTGCGAAAACGTCGCGCGGTCGCGGCCGACCAGCATCGCGGTGCGCGAGCCGCCGAAGGTCGCCGCGGCGCGGTCGTAGCTGGCGCGAGCCTGCTGGTTCAGCGCCTGCACGCCGCTCCACAGCGCGGTGGCGGCGATGAGCCCGACCAGCAAGGTCGCGAGCTGCATCGGGTGCCGGCGCCAGTGGCTCAGCAGCACCGCGAGGATCCACAGTGCGCGTCTCACTGGATCAGCCCGGCATGCAGCTGCACCTGGCGGTCGAGTGTGGCGGCGAGCCGCGTACTGTGCGTCACCATCAGAAAACCGCAGCCGGTGCGCGCCACCAGATCGCGCGCGAGGCTCAGCACATTGTCCGCGGTGTCCTCGTCGAGATTGCCGGTGGGCTCATCGGCGAGCAGCAAGAGCGGCCGGGACGCCAGCGCGCGGCCGATCGCGACGCGTTGTTGCTGGCCGCCGGAGAGCTGTTCGGGGTAGCGCTTCAGCAAAGCGCCAAGCCCGAGCCGCTCGATCAGTTCGCTGTGCCAGACCGCATCGTGCCGTCCGGAGATACGCGCCTGGAAGGCGAGGTTGTCGGCGACACTCAGACTCGGGATCAGGTTGAATTGCTGGAACACCAGACCCAGTCGATCGCGCCGCAGCATGGCGCGGCCGGAATCCGACAGGTTGGAGATCAGCACGTCTTCGAGTTTCACCTCGCCGCTGTCGGCCTGGTCGAGCCCGGCGATCAGATGCAGCAGCGTGCTCTTGCCGCTGCCGGATTCGCCGGTCAGCGCCACGCTCTCGCCGGCAGCGACGTCAAGATCGACGCCGCGCAGCACCGCAACTTGTTCCTGCGCCGAGCGATAGGATTTTGTGAGGTTTCGAACGGTGAGCATGCCACACGAGTATATCAGACTCTCCACCTGTCGTCCCGGCGAAGGCGGGGACCCATAACCACCGTATTCAGTTGTGAGGGAAGGTCTCGAGACGTGCCCAAACGCAACAATGGCGCTTATGGGTTCCGGATCAGCGTTCGCTAACGCTCACTTGTCCGGAACGACACGGAGTTAGGCCTGCGCTCCGACACCAGCGCCAGCAGCACCGTCGCCGCCATGAACGCGGCGGAGGCGCCGAACACCCAGTGCGGCAAAGCGTGGTCCATCAGCCAGCCGAACAGCAGCGGGCTGAGGATGCCGCCGAAATTGAAGCCGGTGGAGACGATGCCGAAGGCGCGGCCGGCGGCGCCTGCAGGCGCAGCATCGCGCACCAGCATATCGCGCGACGGCACGATCACGCCGCTGAGGAAACCTGCCGCCGCCATGGTGATGGTCAGCGCCAGCTCCGGCAGCGTCACCGAGGCGATCGCGAACACGATCAATGCATTGATCGCAAAGCATGCCGCGGCGATCTGGCCGTGGCGTTCGGTGCGGTCGGCCAGCACGCCGCCGGCGAGCACGCCGATCGCGCTGGAGCCGAGAAACGCGGTCAGCGCGATATTGGCGGCGGAGAACGAACTGCCATAGCCGCTCATCAGCGCGACGATGCCAAAGCTGTTGATGCCGTTCTGCGACAGGCTCAGCAGCGTGAAGAACACCGTCAGCAAAATGATCGCCGGCGTCATCATGCTGACGGGCTGCGCCGGTGCGCCGTCGGCATCGCTGTGCATCGCGCCGGCATCGGGAAGCCCGACCACGATCAGCAGCAGCGCCACCGCGAGTCCGATGGAACCTGCGGCGATCAGCGCGCCTGTCCCGCCGATGCCGGCGATCAGCACTGCCATGATCACCGGAGCAACCGCGCTGCCGAGAAAGCCGGCGAAGCTGTGGATCGAAAATGCCCGGCCCATCCGCGCCTCGTCCATGTGGGCGGAGAGGATCGCGTAGTCGGCGGGATGATAGACGCTGTTGGCGAGGCCGAGCAGCGCGGCGCAGCCGATCAGGGAGGCGTAACTGAGATGCAGGCCGAGCAGGATCAGCGCACAGCCGCCGAGCGTCATGCCGAGGATCAGGATCTTTCGGGCGCCGATGCGATCGACAAGATAGCCGATCGGCGCCTGGGTAAGGCCGGAGACCACGTCGAAGGTGGTCAGCGCGAAGCCGAGCTCGATATAGCCGACGCCGAGCTGCTCCTTCAGGAA
>JAQGKA010000578.1 GCA_028290355.1 Tardiphaga sp.
GGCAAGTGCCGAGGCTGCGGGCGCGATCAAGGCGGTACTGAGCAACATTGCGCGGAAGAGGGGGCGGACGTTCATCATGGCGCTCGTTCGGCAATGTAGTGCAATCGAGAATGATACTTCGCACTGCGAAATGTCACGGCTAACCGCGGCCAAAACAAGGCTTTATGTCGTTGAGCACTCAAAGAGAAACCGCTGGTTCAGGGTTGAAACCAGAGGTGAAGATCATGAGTGCCGTGTTTCGATCTATTTGTCGTTGCGCCATTGAAATAGCGAGACCGGGAAATCCGCGGCGGAGCGCCTGATCTTGTTGCGTGGCGGCAGCACCGGCGGGTTCGGGTTGCGTTCCACCACCTTGCGATAGAGATGCCAGGTGGCATGGCCGAGCAGGGGGATCACCACCGCAAGGCCGAGGAACAGCGGCAGCGAGCCCAGCACCAGCAAAACGGCGACGATCAGGCCCCACATGGCCATCGGCACCGGATTGCGCGCCACCGCGCGCAGCGAGGTGGTGACGGCATCCATGACATTGGCATGACGGTCGAGCATCAGCGGAAACGACACCACGCTGATGCACAGCGCCACCACCGCGAACAGGAAGCCGACGCCGCAGCCGACGATGATCAGCTCCCAACCCTGCGGGGTGGTCAGCACTTTCGAGACGAAGTTGGGAATCTCCGCCGCCGGCTCGTTGCCGAACGCCGAGACGTAAATCGCCTGCGCCGTCGCGATCCAGACGATGAACAGCACCAGCAACGCCAGGCCGAGGCCGAGCATGGCGCCGAACGATGGCGAGCGCAGCACGTCCACCGCATGCCAGGCGGAGGCCTCTTCGCCAAGTTCGCGGCGGCGACTGAGTTCATAGAGGCCGAGGGCGGCGAACGGGCCGATCAGGGCAAAACCGGCGGCGAGCGGAAACAGCAGCGGCAGGATCGAATAGCCGAGCACCGTGCGCGCCAGCACGAGGCCGAGCAGGGGATAGATGATGCAGAGCATGATGGCATGGCTCGGCACCGCCTTGAAATCCTCCCAGCCGAGCCGCAGCGCGTCGGTGAGGTCGGCTGACGTGATGGTGCGGATGGCGGGTGCGGTCTGGGCGTCGGCCGTGCGTTGTGCAAACTGCGAGACATTGCCGGGATATAGCGAGGCCATGGTCGTGAACTCCCTGGGTGCCGCGGTTCTCGTCACACTCGATCGAGCGCGCGGAGCCGCTTGCGGAAATGATCACGAACAAACCAGACGCGAGAGCAATGAACTGGCCTTGCTGCGACCTGTGGCGTGATCGTACGCGCGATCCAGCGCCGGCGTTGCTCACGCTTCGGTGACCTGGGAGGGTGCGCTCAACGCAGCGGCCGGCCTTTCGGCGCAATTGGCGGGATGGCTTTGTGACGGTTTGACAAACCGTTTTCGCCGCATTGGCAAGTGCGGCGCGGGCGGTTAAAACCAAATCCCGGCTGGCTCTGCGCAGCCGGATCGGAACGACCGCGCAAGACCTACTCAATCATCAAGTTCATTGGGAGCGACGTAATGAGCATTTTCGGAAAGATCATGAGCGCGATTTTCGGCACCAGCGCCGATGCAGCCACCCCCGGCACCACGCCTGCCGCTGGCGGCTCGGCACCTGCCGCCGGTTCGACCGCAGCCCCGACGGCCACCATCGACGTAGCACCGATCCTCGACAAGGCCGTCGCCGCCAAGGGCGAGAAGCTGGAATGGAAGACCTCGATCGTCGACCTGCTGAAGGCGCTCGATATCGATTCCAGCCTGACGGCGCGCAAGGAGCTCGCCAAGGAGTTCGGCTACACCGGCGACACCAGTGATTCCGCGACCATGAACATCTGGCTGCACAAGCAGGTGATGACCAAGCTCGCCGCCAACGGCGGCAAGCTGCCAGCGGACATCAAGCACTGATCGGCTGTTAACCGTTGTCATGAAGGCCCGCGCTCGCGCGGGCCTTTTTGTTGTGATAAGAGCGACGAGCAATCAAGAAACAGTCTCGGGAGAAGACGATGGACAACATTAACCGCAGGGCTATTCTGACCACCGGCGCGCTGGCGCTGGCCGGCGCCGCCGCACAGAGCCAGCCGGCAATGGCGCAGGCCGGGCCGAAGACCCTGTTTCCGCTTGATGCCATCACGATCCCGATCGTCGGCGAGAGCGATGTGTTTCCGGTGCGGCGGATCTACTGCATCGGCCGCAACTACGCGGCGCATGCGATCGAGCGTGGCTCCGATCCAACCCGCGAGCCGCCGTTCTTCTTCCAGAAGCCGACCGACGCGATCCAGAACGTCGCGGTGGGCAGCGTTGCGGATCATCCGTATCCGTCGCTGACCAAGAATTATCACCACGAGGTCGAACTGGTGGCGGCGCTGAAATCCGGCGGCACCAATATCTCGCCAGAGAAGGCGCTCGATCATGTCTATGGCTACGCACTCGGCCTCGACATGACCCGCCGCGATCTGCAGAACGCCCAGGCCGCCGAGAAGAAGCCGTGGGAAATCGGCAAGAGCTTCGACCACGCCGCGGTGCTCGGGCCGATCCATCCGGTCAGCAAGACCGGACATCTCACCAAGGGCGCGATCTCGCTGGCGGTGAACGGCACGGTGCGGCAGAACTCCGACCTCGACAAGATGATCTGGAGCGTCGCCGAGCAGATCGCGAAACTATCTGAAGCCTTCGAGCTGAAGGCCGGCGACATCATCTATTCCGGGACCCCGGAAAATGTCGGCCCGGTGGTCAAGGGCGACGTGCTGCTGTGCAAGCTGCAGGGCTTGCCGGACATGTCGATCAGGATTGTCTGAGCATTCCCATCGTCATGGCCGGGCGAGAGCGCGCCTTTCGCGCGTGATGTCCCGGCCATCCACGTCCTTGAGCGCTGAAGAAGACGTGGATGCCCGCGACAAGCGCGGGCATGACGAACGAGAGACTGTCGTTTTGCGTCAGCCCACCAGATCCGTATCTTCCGGATGCTTGTCGAGATAATCCACCACGAAGGAGCAGCCGGCCACGACCTTGAGGCCGTCGGCGCGGATCAAGTCCAGCGCTCCCTTCACCAGCGTTGAAGCGATGCCGCGGCCACGCAGCGCGCGCGGCGTCTCGGTGTGGGTGATGATCACCTTGCCGGGCGCAAGGCGATAATTCGCAAAGGCCAGCGCGCCGCCGACATCGAGTTCGAAGCGGCTTTGCGCCTTGTTGTCACGGATGCCGGCCGAGGTGCTGGTCTCGCTCACGATTGTCTTTCCTGCGGGGGAGTGGCGTTTACCGGATGCTTCGACAGATCGGCAGCGTCCGGGTGTTTTTCAATATAGGTCTTCACGAACGGGCAGAGTGCGATCACCTTCAGGCCGTCGGCACGCACAAGGTCCAGCGCGCCCCTGATCAGCTTCGAGCCGATGCCCTTGCCGGCCATCGCTTCCGGCACTTCGGTATGCATGAAGGTGATGACATCAGGCGTCCTGGCGTATTCGGAAAAGGCGACGTGGCCGTCCACTTCGAGCTCGAAGCGGTGGAGCGGGGGATTGTCGTGAACCGCATTGAGGTCATTCATGGCATTCGATCCGTTGGCGCGTGCTGCGTTGTTCGCCGCGCGCGGCGCCAAGGTAGCAATCATCACTGGACAGGAGCAATGCGAAGGCCCGGTCACCTGCGATAAGCAGGCATGCGCCCGCGCCGGGGCAGGTGGCCCGCACCGCCCGGCGCCTTCTCGCATTCCGCAGGTCGAAAAATAGTTTTGGCGTGGTCTTGTAAAGTTCCGCGAGTCACCTACGTGCATGGCAGACATACGCCCCCGATGCGGCCGGATTGGTCGCCTGACAGTCGGAGTGTCATGCTCGCCAGCCGCTGACGTATGCCTCTTTTGATGGGAGGTTTGTCATGTCGGACTTTCGGTTTTTCGGCACTCATCGAACATGGGAAGATTGGTGCGGCATGCTGCTTGGCGTGCTGATCGTGCTGTCGCCGTGGTTTCCCACGCAGGCAAGCCATGGGATTGCCGGCGCGGACCATAGCGCGGTGATCATCAACACGTTCACGGTCGGCATCCTGGTATTCGGCCTTGCCCAGCTGCAGTATGTTGCGCTGCAGCGCTGGGAAGAGGTGGCTGAAATCTTTATCGGCCTGTGGCTGATCGCCTCGCCTTACGCGCTCGGCTATTCCGGCGAGGGCATGCTCAGATTCATGCATACCAGCCTTGGCGGGATCGTGGTGCTGCTGGCGGCGCTGCAGCTGTGGCAGGACTGGGATCTGAGCGATCAGGAAATGGCCCAGCACGGGCAATGACAATGAGCGATCAGGCCCGCCGGTCTTGCATTGCGACCGGCGGACTTCGCCTCGCACATCACGCCGACTTCGCTGCATGCGCGCAGTAACAGGCCCGCAAACGCCGCGCGCAGCCGGGTGCCCGGAAGCCAGCCAAGCGGCGATTTCCCCCGAATAACGGTGCAAGATCAACAAGGGTCTGCGAATGATGGCCCCTGCGGCGCTTGCGCATGCTAGGATCGCTGATCGCGCGCCGCGCCAACTCGCGGCGCGTTTGTAATTTGCAAGCGCAGTGCCTCCGGCCCGCCGCCTATTCGTCAGGACACATCATGAGCAACGCGCCCAATCAAAAAGGCCCCAACACCAAGAAGAAGCAGAAGTGCAAGAACTGCGAAGGCAAGGGCCTGCTGAAGAAGGGCGACAAGGTCGTGACGTGCCAGAGGTGCAAGGGCACGGGGCTGCGGTAGGGCGCGAGGGCGTAGGGCGCAACAGCGCAGCGTCTTGCGCCGAAGGGCGAGGCGGATTACGGCTTCGCCTGATCCGCGGTACTGCTATTTGCTGTTGAAGCTGCGGCACGAGCAATGAGAGGATAAGGCGGCAGTTGCGGGTGGTTTGGGTCGTGAGACGTGATCATGGCGTTGACAGAAGCGCGTATCCGGGAATGCACCGACGAGGAGTTATCAAAGCTGCTATCGGCTGAATTGAACCGGTGGTTGCCGCACGGCCATGATCCCGATCTCGATCTGTTTCTCGCGCGTCTTGGTCTCATTCCAAGCGGCCTTCGCGCAATGGCCCTTATCTATCAGCTGGACGTCAGCATCACGCTCGACGACCTCGGCTGGCACTTCGCCAATTGGCATCACCGACGCTATTGCGAACAGACGATCTGGGCGTTGCGCGAACTTGAGGCATTTGAACATGCCGAATTGTTTGTGCTGGCCTACGCTCTTGCACAGCTGTGGTGGGACAAGATTGGCGAATTGATCCGGTACAATTTCAATGATTTCGTGGCCTGGTATCAGGAGTCCGAGCTGGAGAAAGCAACCTTGCCGCTCACGGAGCGCATGTGGGAATTGCAGAAGGTTGATCGCGGACTGTTCGGCTACTGGACCAGCTACGCGCGAAAATATCCGCGCAAGGTGATCGGGACGTGAGGAACCGTTATGCCGAGATCGGCGTCAATTCAAATACCTGCCCATGTTTGGCGGCTTCGGCAACGTCACCGCGGCGCAGTGCGAGCCGGACCGTTTCTAGCTTCCGCACTTCTTCTGGCGAAAGGTAAGGCGACCAGCCGGTGTCGTCTTCGATCAGTTCGACCGGCACTTCGGCGGCGTAACCGCCTTCATGAATGAGCTTTGTTGTCTTTCGTGTCATCGTATTCTCCGCTTCAAAAAGTCGGAAGACCACAGCGCAGGGCCGGGGCGATAGGCCGTAATGACAACTGCGGGTTCAGTAAGACCTTTCGGAATTCCCCACAGCACGTGGATATGTCTCCCGTCGGCGTCCCGCTGCAATGCGAGGACGCTAGGTCCCCGATTGGCTAACGGGTAGTCTTCAACGATTTCGGCGGTGGCAACACTAGCCAGGATATCTTCCAACAAGATAGCATCTTCAAGCATTTCGTCATAGGCATGGTTCGACACGAGGTAACTCCCCCGCGCCACGAGCGCCTGAATTCGGGCAAGCGTCTCGCTCAATCCTTCAGCCCCTCACTCCGCCGCCTCATCCGTCCGCCGCTTTTTCGGCTTGCCCGCCTTCGCCAGCACCGGCGCGAGGAACTTGCCGGTGTAGCTGCGCGGCGCCTTGACGATATCCTCCGGCGGGCCCCAGGCGACGATTTCGCCGCCGCCGTCGCCGCCTTCGGGGCCGAGGTCGATCACCCAGTCCGCGGTCTTGATGACTTCGAGATTGTGCTCGATCACCACCACGGTGTTGCCCTGCGCCACCAGCTCATGCAGCACCTCCAGCAGCTTTGCGACGTCGTGGAAATGTAGTCCCGTGGTCGGTTCGTCGAGGATGTAGAGCGTGCGGCCGGTGGCGCGCTTGCTCAATTCCTTGGCGAGCTTGACGCGCTGCGCTTCGCCGCCCGAGAGCGTCGTCGCTTGCTGGCCAACATGGATGTAGTCGAGCCCGACGCGGTGCAGCGTCTTGAAGGTTTCGCGGACGCGCGGCACCGCCTTGAAGAAGTCGGCGGCTTCCTCGACGGTCATGTCCAGCACGTCGGCGATCGACTTGCCCTTGAACAGCACTTCCAGGGTTTCGCGGTTGTAGCGCTTGCCCTTGCAGGTGTCGCAGGTGACGTAGACATCCGGCAAAAAGTGCATCTCGATCTTGATGACGCCGTCGCCCTGGCAGGCCTCGCAGCGGCCGCCCTTGACGTTGAAGGAGAACCGGCCGGCCTCGTAGCCGCGCGCCTTGGATTCCGGCAGGCCGGCGAACCATTCGCGGATCGGCGTGAACGCACCGGTATAGGTCGCAGGATTGGAGCGCGGGGTGCGGCCGATCGGCGACTGGTCGATGTCGATGATCTTGTCGATATGCTCAAGGCCTTCGATGGTCGTGGGGCGCCGCGCCCTCGCTGGCGTTGTTAAGTTTGCGTGCGATGGCCTTGTAGAGCGTGTCTATCAGCAGCGTCGACTTGCCGCCGCCGGAGACGCCGGTGACGCAAGTGAACAAGCCCAGCGGAATTTCCGCCGAGACGTTCTTCAGATTGTTGCCGCGGGCGTTGATCACCTTGATGGTGCGGCGATGGTTCGGCGGCCGCCGCTCCGGCACCGGCACCGACAGTTCGCCGGTGAGGTACTTGCCGGTCAGCGACTTCGGATTTTTCATCACCTCGGCCGGCGTGCCCTGGGCGACGATGTGGCCGCCATGGGTGCCGGCGCCGGGGCCGACATCGACCACATAGTCCGCCGCCAGCACCGCGTCCTCGACATGCTCGACCACGATCACGGTATTGCCGAGATCGCGCAGCCGCCGCAGCGTGTCCAGCAGCCGCGCATTGTCGCGCTGGTGCAGGCCGATCGAGGGCTCGTCCAGCACATAAAGCACGCCGGTGAGGCCGGAGCCGATCTGCGACGCCAGCCGGATACGCTGGCTCTCGCCGCCGGACAAGGTGCCGGAGGCGCGCGCCAGGGTCAGGTAGTTCAGGCCGACATCGAGCAGGAAGGAGAGCCGCTCGCGGATCTCCTTGAGGATGCGGACGGCGATCTCGTTCTGCTGCGTGTTCAGCATGGTCGGCACCGTGGCGAACCATTCGCCGGCGTGGCGCACCGACATTTCCGAGATCTCGCCGATATGCTTGGCGCCGATCTTGACGCTGAGTGCCTCCGGCTTCAGCCGGTAGCCGTGGCAACCATCGCAGGGCACGTCGGAAAAATACTTGCCGAGCTCTTCGCGCGCCCATTCGCTTTCGGTCTCGCGAAAGCGGCGGTCGATATTGGTGACGACGCCCTCGAACGGCTTCTTGGTGTCGTAGGAGCGGACGCCGTCCTCATAGGAGAACTTGATCTCGTCGTCGCCGGAGCCGTGCAGGATGGCGTTCTGCGTCTTCTTCGGCAGGTCCTTCCACTTGGTGTCCAGGGTGAACTTGTAGAACTTGCCGAGCGCGGTCAGGGTCTGGATGTAATAGGGCGACGACGACTTCGCCCATGGCGCGATGGCGCCCTTGCGCAGGGTGAGGTCCTTGTCGGGAATCACCAGTTCGGCATCGATGGTCTGCTCGACGCCGAGACCACCACATTTCGGGCAGGCACCGTAGGGGTTGTTGAAGGAGAACAGCCGCGGTTCGATCTCGGGAATGGTGAAACCGGAAACCGGGCAGGCGAATTTCTCCGAGAACAGGATCCGCTCCGCGCCGGTCTTGTCGTGGATCTTCGCGACCTTCTTGTCGGACTTCTTCTCGTTGGGATCGGCCGGCGGCGCGTCGGCATATTCGATCACGGCGAGGCCTTCGGCGAGTTTCAGCGCGGTCTCAAAACTTTCGGCGAGGCGCTGGCCGATATCGGGCCGCACCACGATGCGATCGACCACGACGTCGATGTCATGGGGGAATTTCTTGTCGAGCGTGGGGGCTTCGGCGAGTTCGTGAAAGGTGCCGTCGATCTTGACGCGCTGAAAGCCCTTCTTGAGGTACTCCGCCATCTCCTTGCGGTACTCGCCCTTGCGGCCGCGCACCACGGGCGCCAGCAGGTACAGCCGCGTGCCCTCCGGCAGCGCCAGCACGCGGTCGACCATCATCGAAACGGTCTGGCTCTCGATCGGCAGGCCGGTCGCGGGCGAATAGGGAATGCCGACCCGCGCCCACAGCAGCCGCATGTAGTCGTAGATCTCGGTGACGGTACCGACCGTGGAGCGCGGGTTCTTCGAGGTGGTCTTCTGCTCGATGGAGATGGCCGGCGACAGGCCGTCGATCTGGTCGACGTCCGGCTTCTGCATCATTTCCAGAAATTGCCGGGCATAGGCGGACAGCGATTCGACGTAGCGCCGCTGGCCCTCGGCATAGATGGTGTCGAAGGCGAGGGAGGATTTTCCCGAGCCGGACAGGCCGGTGAAGACCACCAGCTTGTCGCGCGGGATTTCGAGATCGACGTTCTTCAGATTGTGCTCGCGCGCGCCACGGATGGTGATGTTCCGCAGCGCCGACCCGGCAGCCTGACGCTTCGCCTTGATGACTTCATCCATAACAGGCAATTCCCCGACGCGTGAGGCGCGCCACATCCGGGCGCGCACCGCCGGACCTGCCGGGATCGAACGCCAATTGATTGTCCTCGGAACATAGGAAGAACGAGGGCGGATTTCCAGTGCTC
>JAQGKA010000604.1 GCA_028290355.1 Tardiphaga sp.
GGCACCGGTCTCGCGGCGTGCGAACTCGGCAAGCTGATGGGTCTGAAGGTGATCGCCTGCGCGTCATCGGAGGAGAAACTTGAATTCGCCAAGCAGCACGGCGCCGAGTTGGGTCTGAACTACGCGACGGAAGATCTCAAGGAAGGCCTGAAGCGGCTGACCGGCGGCAAGGGCGTCGATATCATCTTCGATCCGGTCGGCGGCACCTATGCGGAAGCCGCACTGCGCGCCATCGCGTGGGAAGGCCGTTTCCTGGTGATCGGTTTCGCTGCCGGTGACATTCCCAAAATGCCGCTTAATCTGGCCCTGCTGAAAGGCTGCGACATCCGCGGCGTGTTCTGGGGGGCCTGGGTGCGGCAGAACCCGGAAAAGAACCGCGCCAATCTGGAAAAGCTGGTGAAGTGGGCCGCCGAGGGAAAAATCTCATCGCACGTCGACCGCACCTTTCCGCTAGCGCAGACGGCCGATGCGCTGAAGGTGCTGGGCGGACGCAAGGCGATGGGCAAGGTGATCTTGCATCCGTGAGGTAGAGGAAGCCTCGCGTCCCGGACGCGGTGGGGCCTAGCGATGCGAAGCATCGCTTGGCTTCATGCCGCTCCGCAGATTCGGGGGCACGCACCACATACATGGCGCGAACTACGTTTCGCCCTCTTCCTTGCCCAATCCCCTTGCCATTGCCGCGCGGGCCGCTTCGCGATGTTCCGGCGTGATGTGGCTGGCGACCATGCGCAGCGCTGTCGCCAGAACCGCGGCGTCGTCGGTGAAACCGAGCACCGGCAGCATGTCGGGAATGAAATCGAACGGCAGCACGAAATAGGCGATGGCACCGAGCAGCGCCGCCTGGACATGGCGCGGGGTCTGCCGGTCGAACGCGCAGTAATAGGCCGCCAGCAAATCCTCGGCGAACGGCAGCTTCACCGCCAGCCGCTTCAACTTACGCCAGAACTGCTTGCGCAGGCTCTCGCGGTCCTGCGCCAGCCGGTCGGCCGGCTCGAAACCCACGCTATGTTCGGATGCCATCGTTGGCTCCCCAGGAAACTGAACGGGAAACTAAACAAGAAACCATAGATGTGAGCCGCACCGCGGCGCCGCTCTCAAATTGGTGATCCGCCGCTGCCGCCGCAAGCTGGCGACGGTATCAGCTGACGCCAAGCTGCCCGGCGATCTTGTTCATCGCCTTGGCCAGATCGACGTCCCGCGCCGTTACCCCATCGGCATCATGGGTCGCCAGTACCACCTCCACCGTCTTGTAAACATTGCGCCATTCCGGATGGTGGTCGCGCTTCTCGGCGACCAGCGCGACTCGCGCCATGAAGCCGAAGGCTTCGTTGAAATCCTTGAAGCTGAAAGTTTTGGCGATGGCGTCGCGGCCGGATACCTCGCCCCAACCCGCCAATTCCTGCAGCGCCGCCTTGCGCGCCGCGGCCGATAGTCGCTCCACCATGATCGCCTCCTGCTTCACCTGAACTTTACCCTAACACGTGGTGACAGACTTCGGATCCATGCCACAATAAGGCAGCAAATCCGGCGCAGACATCGCTAACCACGCGCGCCGGTAACCATTCTGCTGACGGAACTGCGCGGCGCTTCAGAACCTTGCTACACTGTCGATCGAACCGCATTGGCAAAAATGGCTTTTGACTTGAAACGATTGTTTTCCCGATCGATCGTGGACGGCCCCGAAGTCATTGGGCCGGCGGGTCCGCCGTCGCCGCGCTCGATCCGGCGCAAGATGACGCTGATCACGCTGGCTGGAACGCTCGCCCTCGTCGCTGCGGTGGCCGGCGCCTATTACTTCGCCATGAAGCCGGTACCGCTGCGGATCGCCGTTGGCCCGCCCAACAGCGACGACGTCAGGGTGGTGCAGGCGCTGGTCCAGGCATTTTCGCGCGATCACAACGCCGTCCGGCTGCGGCCAATCCTGACCGATGGTGCTACGGCCAGTGCCAAGGCGCTGGCCGACGGCAAGGCCGATCTCGCCATCATCCGCGGCGATCTCGACGTGCCGAAGAACGCCCGCGCCGTTGCCACGCTGCGCAAGAACGTCGCCGTCATCTGGGTGCCAGTCGTGAAGGGCAAGAAGACAGGCCCGAAGATCACCAAGTTTTCGCAATTGGCCGGGCGGCGTATCGGAGTGATCGGCAAGACCCAGGCCAATGTGAACCTGTTGAATATCATTCTGCGGCAATATGGCGTCGATCCCGCCAAGGTCACCATCGTGCAGTTCTCGACTACCGAGGTGGCGGAAGCGGTCAAGGACCAGAAGGTCGATGCGTTCCTCGCCGCCGGCCCGGTCAACAGCAAGATCACCAATGACGCCATTACGGCCTCATCGCGCGACGGCGTGCCGACGTTCCTCGCCATCGATTCGGCCGAGGCGATCGCGCAGAATTTTCCGATGTACGAAGCGGCGGAAATTCCCGCGGGCGTCTTCGGCGGTTCGCCGGCGCGGCCGGACGACGACGTCAAGACCATCAGCTTTTCGCATCATATCGTCGCTCGGCAGGGGCTTTCCGACGCGACCGTGGCTGCCTTCACGCGACAGCTGTTCGCGATTCGCCAGCAGATCATCACCGACTTCCCGCTGGCGGCGAAGATCGAGACGCCGGACACCGACAAGGACGCTGTGATTCCGGTGCATCCGGGTGCGGCCGCCTATGTCGACGGCGAGGAGAAGACATTTCTCGATCGCTACAGCGATTACATATGGTGGAGCCTGATGGGGCTTTCGGCGATGGGCTCGGCCGGCGCCTGGTTCGCCAGCTACCTGAAAAAGGACGAGCGCAACAACAATTCGACGCTGCGCGAAAGGCTCCTCGACATGCTTGCCGGGGCGCGCCACAGCGATTCGCTCGAGGAACTGGACAATATGCAGGCCGAAGCGGACACCATCCTGCGCGACACGCTGACCTGTTTCGAGCACGGCGCCATCGAGGAGGGTGCGTTGACCGCCTTCAACATCGCGCTGGAGCAATTCCACAACGCGGTCGCCGACCGCAAGGCGCTGATCGGCTCGATGCCCGTCCCGCCGCTGCGCCAGAACCGGGTGCAGGTGGCCTGATCGTCGTTCCGGGGCAGGAGCGGCGCCAGCCGCGAGTGAACCCGGAACCTCGACATGAAGATCGCCATCTCGAGATTCCGGGCCTGCATCAGCCGGCTCCGCCGTCTGCTGCATCCCGGAATGACAATCACTTTTTCAAATACCGCCAGCCGATCACAACGCCGCTGACCGAAATCGTCATGCCCAGCAGCGACAGCAGCCAGACCACGATGTCCCACGCCGGGCGATACGCCAGCAGAACGGGAAAATCGAGACTGTGCAGCGCATTGAACAGCCAGCGATAGCTGCGGCGGCGGGAATCGCTGCGGCCGAGAATTTCGCCGGTGTTGGGGTCGAGGTGAAACCAGCTCTGCGCGTCGTCGTCGAAGCCGGCGCGCAGCACCGGCAGCGCGCGTGGCTCGTGATGCCCATACCAGTACAAATCGTAGCGCTCGAGCCGTGCCTGCATCGGCATCGCCGCCTGCGGCATCAGCGACCGCGCGGCCTCGAAAATCCGCTTGTCGGAGAGCGGCGCTGCGGCGCCCGTCGCGGGATCGACGGTCGCCCACGCACCGTCGCGCCCGGCCAGCAGCATCACCGGCTCGCTGCCGAGCCAGACAAAGCGGGTTTCCACCGCACGGCCTTGCGACGCCGCGGAAAATGCCAAGGTGAAGCTCGGCGCCTCATGGCCGGCGTAGCGCTGGATCATCTCGCGCGTGAGCTCGCGCGTATCGAACAGCCGGCCGGGATCGAGCGATAGCCAGCCCGAGAAGATCCACGTCAGCACGAACACGCCGGAGAAAAAGCCGGTAACGTGATGCCACGCCATCCAGCCGCTATAGGGCGTGATGGCGCCGCCATTGTAGCGTTTGCGCAAGCGCACGCGAAGAATCCCGATCCAGATGCCGCTCACCGCGACGACCATGCAGATGCCGGAGATCCACAGCACGACGCTGCGCCACAGCGCGCCGTCCTTGCGCAGGATGGTGGGATAGATCCAGTGCGGGATCGAGCCGAGCCAGTTCCAGACCCGTTCGGTCCGGTTGGTATCGAGCACGATCTCGCCGGATCGCTCCGAGACATAAAGCTGCGTGCCGACGGCATCGCCGAGCGCTATCAGAAACAATGGCCGCAGCGGATCATAGCGGGCGGTGACGCTCCACTGGTCGCGGTCGACGGTATCGAGCAGTTGCACGTCCATCGCAGCGGGACTGACGCGAGCCACCGCCAGCGCCTGTTGCGACGTAATGCGTTCGATCGCGTGGCCATCGATCGCCGAAATCGTCTGCCGCTGGCCGTCCCAGTCGATCAGCCGATACACCGGCTCGTCGTTGAGCATGTTGAGGCGCAGATCGCGCGGAAAGCGCGACGCGCCGACCACGCTCATGGCGCGGTCCGGCGTGATCTGCACTTTCTCCCACGCGATATCGGGTAGCGCCGCCAGCCTCTCTTGGTCGGAGAGGCCGGGGAACGCGACATACATCATCACTACGCCGGACACGAACCACATCGCGAAAAACAAACATGTGACGATGCCGATCCAGCGGTGGCCGATATACAGCCACCGCCGGAGCTTGCGGGTTACCGCACGCCGCACGCTCAGAACTTCACGTTGACGGCAAGCTGAGCGGTGCGCGGCATGCCGAGCATCCATTGATTGTCGCTGTAGCTCGACGTCGCGTAGATCTTGTCGAACAGATTGTAGATCCGCAGCGAAACGGTCGTGTTGATATCGGGCTTCCACTGCATGCCAGCGTTGACCAGTGTGTACGACGGCATTTCCCGCGTGTTGGCGTTGTCGGCGAAGGTCTTGCCGACGATCTGTACGCCCGCATTGGCCGACCAGTTCGGCGCAAAGGCCCAGGTCGCCCAGATGTTGGAGACGTTCTGGGGCACGTTGACCGGCACGTTGCCGGCAAAGTTCACGGCTACGCCGCCGACGTCCTGGACGAAGTTGTCGTATTTGGCGCGCAAGAAAGCGGTGTTGGCGTCGAGGCGCCAGCCGTAATCGAGCGCGAGACCGATCGAGGCTTCGATGCCCCGAGAGGATTGCTGACCGACCTGCACGACCTGTGTCAGGATAGTCCGGTCTTGCGCCAGCAAGTTGTTCTTGACGATCTGATAGCCCGCCAGCGTCCACTCGCCGCGCCCGCCCCAGAACGACTGCTTGACGCCGATTTCGGCTTGCTTGCCGGTCGCCAGTTCGAACTTGGCGCTGGCATTGCTCGCCGTGATCAGGCCGCCGACCGTGTCGGCCGCAGTGGAGTATTGAGCATAGAAGGCCAGATCCTTGACGGGCGTATAGACCGCGCCGACGCGCCAGGTGGTGGCCGAATAATCCCGGCTGTAGCTGTTGGCGGGATTTCGGAAATTGGTGAGCTCGACGCTCGGTTCGTCCTGCCGTATGCCTGCGATCAGCGACAGTTGTTCGTTCACCGCCAACCGGTTCTCGGCGAAGAACGCGTACTGGTTGGCGACGCTGGAGAAGCCCGGCGTGGTCGGGTCGGGGCTGAAGTACAGTCCGGGGTTAAAATTAGTCGGATCGACCGACGAGGATCCGCCGTAAGGCGAATTGTTGGTATGCTTGAAGTCGATGCGGTTGACGTCGAAGCCGGCAACGAATTCGTTGGCCATACCCAGCACATGGCCGCGGAAGGTGGCGTCCATGCGGTCGCCGATCTGCTGCTGATCGTGGAAGATTTCGAGATAGGTGCTGCGGTCGATCAGGCCGGTTGCCGGATTCACCGTATAGTTTTCCAGCTCCTTCCAATGCCGCTTGCTGTAGAGGTAGTAGAGCGTGTTGCGGATCGAGATGCCGTCGGTGACCTGCCACTCTGTCTTCACCTGGCTCCAGCTATCCTGCCAGCGGATGGTGCTGTCGCTGACATTGTAGTTCTTGAAACGCAGGGCGTCGTCGAGCCTGCCGTTGATCAGCGGCGTGCCGAAATAGCGCGACGGGTTGCGATCGCCGTAATCCGTGGAGATCGTCCAGATCAGGTCTTCGGTCTGCTTGATCTGCACCGCGGCATGCAGCGCGACATTCGACGTGTTGTCGCGGTCGACCCAGCCGTCCGACATGTTACCGGTCGCGGTGATGCGATAGGCGACGTCCTTGTTGATCGGGCCGCCGCTGTCCACGGCGATGCGGCGCGTCATGTTGCTATCGAGCGAAATCTCGGCCTGGTTGCGCGGCACCCACGACGGCATTTTCGAAACCACGTTGATGGCACCGCCGACGGCGCCTTCGCCGAACACCACGGAAGCCGGTCCGCGCAGCACCTCGATGCGCTCCGTGGACCAGGTATCGAACGGAAAGTTGGCGGTGCCCGAACCGACGTAAAGCCGCGTGCCATCCAGCAGCAGCTTCACCGAATCCACGCCGGTGAAGCCGCGGGTGCTGAAGGCGACGCCGCCATTGCCGGGATCGCCGATGGCCGTGATGCCGGTGGCATTCTGCGTGACGGCGTCGAGCAGGTTCTGCTGGCCGCGCTCCGCAATGGTCTCCGCCGAGATGACTTCGACGCTGGCCGGCGTCTGCAGGCGCGTCAGGTTAAGCCGGCTGCCGGTCGAGTTGGTACCGGTGAGGTTGAGGGTCGGCGCAGCGAAACCGGGCGACGCGACCGGCGCGCCTGTCGATGCGGCGACCGCGCGTTGCTGGCGCGACCGCGTCGCGCGCGCGGCATTGCCGTTGTTGGCTGAACGGCGCTTGCTCGCCGCCGCGGTCGGCGACCGCACCACCACTGGATCGAGCGACTGGCTCGACTTCGGCGTGCTTTGGCTCCAGCCTTCGGCGGGCCAGAGCAGGCAGGACAGGGCAACGGAATACAGGAAGGGATTGCACCGCCTGGATGCGGAGGAAACGACGGGATTCATCAAAAGGCTCGCGGTTACGTGGCACGTCACCGCGAACGAAGTCTCACCAAAGTCCCTGACCGGACGACGGTTCGGCTACCACCAGGACACCCCGCCCAATGTGCTCGCGTGTGACCACGACTGGCGGCAGGTCTCCTGGCTCGCGGGTC
>JAQGKA010000089.1 GCA_028290355.1 Tardiphaga sp.
GTCAGGTGGTGATTTTCAGAACCCGGCGATCACGAATGATCCTGCAGGGATCGGGAGGGCGCGGCCGCGACGGCGGTTCGCTTCGAAAAGTCCAACTGCGCTGATAGCAGGCACTTCATCTTCTCCCGGTCATGCCGGTCTCGGTGAGCCGAACGTATTGTTCGCATGCTACGCGGCGGCACCTCAGGTTGCCAGTGCAATGCAACACCATCGTTAAGCATTTGGTACAATGGCCCGATTGCCTGCGACATGTGGCCGCGTCTGCAGCACGATCACGTCAAGCAAGACGGCTCCGGCAGGCTTTCAAGTTGTCATTCCGGGGCGCGAGCAGCGTCAGCTGCGAGCGAGCCCGGAATCCATAACCAACCACCGCCGGGCGTATAGAGCCCGGGCGTGTGCCCTCAGTCGGCTACGCCGACAAAGGGCGCATCCTCAGACACGCCAATTGGCGTGTCGGGGAATGAGGAACTCTGGCGTGGATCGGAAAGGACTGAGCAACCGGCAAATGGCAGCCTCAGCCGCCGATGCCCTTTTCCTTGAAATACTTCAGCGCGCCGGGGTGGAACGGGATCGGCGAGCGTTCCTGGATCTGGTTGTCCAGCGAGAAGCTTTCGGCTTCCTTGTGCACGGCGACGATGTCGGCCTTCTTCTCCACCAGCGTCTTGACGATGTTGTAGGCGTCGTCATTGCTCATCTTGTCGCCGGTGACGATGATGTTCCAGACTTCGGCGATGGCGTTGTCCTTGTCGGTGCCGGGATAGATGCCGGCCTTGATGGAGCTGGCGGTGTAGAGCTTGCCGTATTTCTCGTTCATCTTCGCCACGGCCTCGCTGTGGTCGATCAGCTTCATCTTCATGCCGGGCGAGGCGGCGAGGTCGGTGACCGCCGCGGTGGGCACGCCGCCGACCCACATGAAGGCGTCGATCTTGCGGTCCTTGATGGCGTTGACGGATTCGGCGACGCCGAGCCGCTCGCGCTTCATGTCCTTGTCCTTGTCGAGGCCGGAGGCTTCGAGCACGCGGAACGCCATCACTTCGGTGGCGCTGCCCGGCGAGCCCGTCGAGACGCGCTTGCCCTTCAGGTCGGACATCTTCTCGATGCCGGTGCCTTCCACCGTCACCACATGCATGCGGTTCGGATACACCACCAGCAGCGTCTGCAGCGGCACCTTGCCGCTCTTGAACTTGTCCTGGCCGTTGAAGGCATCGAGCGCGGCGTCGGCCATGCTGAAGCCGAGTTCGCTCTGGCCCGAGGCGATCAGCTTGAGGTTATCGACGGAACCGCCGGTGACTTCCGCGGTGGCCTGGGTATTCGGCAGCGCCTTCGACAGCACATTGGCGATGGCGCCGCCGAGCGGGTAGTAGACGCCGCCGGTGCCGCCGGTACCGATCGCCATGGTCTTCTGCTGGGCGTGCACCGCGCCGGCCAGGATCATTCCCGCCGACAATGTCGCGGCCAATACCGCTCCGGTCTTCTTGAATGTCGTCAGCATCGCTTCGCTCCCTGTTTATATTGTTAGGGCGGGTCGTGAAGGCGCCGGCGTTTTGAACTGCCACATTAGCACACCCAGGCCGATGATCAGGCCGGGGACGTAAGTGTAGCTGATGTCGCGTCCGATGATCGATTCCAGGATCGCCTCGATCAGGCTCGGGAACACCAGCAGCAATCCCGATAGCAGAAGCAGGCCGCGTTCAAGCGGGGTGGTTTGTCGCAGCGCCCAGTTCTGCGCGACGGCGGCGAGCGCCACCAGGCCAAAGGTGGTCTTGATGGTGATCTCGACGATGTCGATCCACGAGCCGCCCTTCGGGATCGCCAGCAGCAGGCCGACGCCCTGCGGATCCAGGACGAACACGAACGGCACCAGGAATGCCGGCAGCGTGTATTTCCACGACTGCAGCGTGGTGCGGTAGGGATCGCCGCCGGTGATGGCGGCGGCCGCGAACGGCGACAGCGCGGTCGGCGGCGAGACTTCGGACAGCACCGCATAATAGAAGATGAACATGTGCGCGGCGTAATCGGGCACGCCGAGCTTGATCAGTGCCGGTGCGGCGATCACCGCGCAGATGATGTAGGACGCCGTGACCGGCACCGCGAGGCCGATGATCCAGACGATCAGCGAGGTGTAGATCGCCGTCAGCAGCAGGCTGCCGCCGGCATAGGAGATCACGATCGACGAGAATTTCAGCCCGAGGCCCGTGAGGGTGACCACGCCGACCACGATGCCGGCGCAGGCGCAGGTGGTGGCGGCGTTCAGCGCGCCGATCGAGCCATCGGCCAGCGCCTTCACCAGTTTCTTCGGCACCAGGGCCGTTTCCTTGCGCAGGAAACTCAGCGCGAAGGTGACGGCGGTGGCATAGAACACCGACAGCGACGGCGAATAGCCGATCAGCATGAAGATCACCACGGCAATCAGCGAGATGAAATGGAAGCCGTAGCGCTTCGTCATCTGGCCGATGCTCATCTCCGGCTTGAAGTTGACGTCATGGGCGCCGAAACGCTTGGCGTCGATTTCCACCATGATCAGCAGCGACAGATAATAGAGACAGGTCGGAATCGTCGCCATCCAGATCACGTCGAGATAGCTGATCTTGAGGAATTCGGCGATCAGGAACGCGGCGGCGCCGAGCACCGGCGGCGACAGGATCGCGCCGAGGCCGCCCGCGGCCAGCAAGCCGCCGGCAGCGTTCTTTTCAAAACCGGCCTTGGCCAGCATCGGATAGGCCACGGTGCCGATCATCACGGTCGTCGCGACGCCGGAACCGGAGGGGCCGCCGAGCAGGAACGACGACAGCACCACGGTACGGCCGGCGGCGTTCGGCTTGCCGCCCATCAGAGCCAGCGAGAAATCGATGAAGAATTTTCCGGCGCCGGATTGCTGCAGGAACGCGCCATAGATGGTGAACAGGATGATCAGCGTGGCGGAGACGTCCACCGCGACGCCGAAGATGCCTTCCAGCGTGATGAAGAGATGGCCGACCAGCCGCGGCAGGTCGTAGCCGCGATGGGTCCACGGCGCCGGCAGATGTGGGCCGAGCATCGCGTAGGCAATGAAGAACAGCGACACCACCGGCATGATCAGCCCGGTGGTACGGCGCGTGGCCTCCAGCAGCAGTACGATGAAGACGATGCCGACGATGACGTCCATATGGTCCGGCACGGTGGCGCGGTCGGTGAAATCATCGCCGCCCCACAGCGCGTAGACGATGGTGCCGATGGCGACGATGCCCGGCACGATGTCCCACCAGCGCACCCGGTTGCGAAACCGCGTCGCCAGCGGGAACAGCAGGAAGCTCAGCACCAGGGTAAAGGCGACGTGGACGTAGCGCAGCTCCTGCGTCGGCACGATCGCGTAGGCGGCATAGAGATGAAACAGGCTCATGACCACGGCGATGGCGGTGGAGATTCGCCCTGCCCAGCCGAACAGCCGGTTGGTCGCGCCTTCTTCGGCCTCGACGAAGGATTCCGCCTTCAGCAGCGCCTCGTTGGAGACGACAACGGTTTCCTCGTCGGACGGCGGTGTGCCTGCAGCCATGTTCCCCCCAGAACGTATTGTCGACCGGCTTTGCCGGTCTGTTGTTTTTGAACGCGGCGCATTGATGCCGGTTTGCCGATGCGTGGCAAGAGCCGATGCGCGGAAAACGTCAGCCGGAAGCCCGGCCTTGCTTCTCGAAATCATATTGTCGCAATTGTATTATTGTCCATTTGGACGGCTTGACCGCGAGCGTACATCCGTCCACTTTCCCGCCAATTTTACGGGAGAGAAAAAAATGAAAATCAGAATAATCGCCGCTGCGCTGGCCACCGTGGCTGCGCTGTCGGCCCCCGCCGCTTATGCCCAGAACTTCATCAACGTTCTGACCGGCGGCACATCGGGCGTGTACTATCCGCTCGGCGTTGCCATCGGCAAAATCTACAGCGACAAGATTCCCGGCGTGAAGACCCAGGTGCAGGCCACCAAGGCGTCGGTCGAAAATCTCATTTTGCTGCAACAAGGCCGCGGCGAGATTGCCTTCAGCCTCGGCGATTCCCTGAAAGCGGCCTGGGACGGCGACGAGGAAGCCGGCTTCAAGGCCAAGCTCGACAAGCTGCGGGTGATCGGCGCGATCTATCCGAATTACATCCAGATCGTCGCTACCGCCGAGAGCGGCATCAAGACTCTGGCCGATCTGAAGGGCAAGAGCCTGTCGGTCGGCGCGCCGAAGTCTGGAACCGAGCTCAACTCGCGCGCTATTCTCGCTGCGGCAGGGCTTACCTACAAGGATCTCGGCAAGGTCGAATATCTGCCCTTCGCCGAATCCGTCGACCTGATGAAGAACCGTCAGCTCGGCGCGACGCTGCAGTCCGCCGGCCTCGGCGTGGCCTCGTTGCGGGATCTGAGTTCGTCCAGCAGCATCACGGTGGTGTCGGTGCCGAAGGAGACGGTCGACAAGATCGGCCCGCCCTTCGTGTCGGTGATCATTCCCGCCAACACCTATACCGGGCAGGACAAGGATGTCCCGTCCGCGGCGGTGATCAACTATCTGGTGACCAGCTCGGCCGTGTCCGACGACCTCGCTTATCAGATGACCAAGCTGGTGTTCGAGAACTTGCCGGAACTGGCGAATTCCCATGCCGCCGGCCGCGAGATCAAGCTGGAGACCGCCGCCACCGGAAGCCCGGTGCCGCTGCACCCCGGTGCGATCCGCTTCTACAAGGAAAAGGGTCTGATCAAGTAGGGCTGAGGCTTCGGTGCAGGCGTCATGGCCGGGCAAGGGCGCGTCTTCGCGCCTGTCGCCCCGGCCATCCATGTCTTGAACGACGATCGAGAAAGACGTGGATGCCCGGGACGAGCCCGGGCATGACGAACATTGGATTTCGAGCGTTGAGAGTCGCGCTCGCAGGGGACGACGCTGATGTTGGTGGCTGAGGGCGCGGAGCCCATCAAGGTTGAATTCGACAATTTCGAACACGGCTTCCCCGAAGGCTTTGGCCCCGGCGGCTGGGGTCGGCTGGCCTATGTCATCGGCATCGCCTTCGCGACGTTCCAGCTCGTCATCGCCGCGTGGAACGTGCTGCCGAGCCAGGTGGTGCGCGGCGTTCATGTCGGCTTCCTGATCCTGCTGACCTTCGGCCTGATCGCCAACTTCACCGCGAAGAGCAACGCCGGCCGCGCCATCGGCTGGTTCATCGGCGGGCTCGGATTTCTCTGCGGTCTGTATCAATGGATCTTCTACGCCGACCTGATCGCGCGGGATGGCGACCCGACCCGGCTCGATCTCGCGGTCGGCACCCTGCTGGCCGTGCTGATCTTCGAAGGCACCCGCCGGCTGATGGGCCTGGCGCTGCCGCTGATGTGCGGCGTCTGCCTGCTGTACTGGTTCTTCGGCCAGTATCTGCCGGCGCCGCTGAACCATCGCGGCTATGATTTCGATCAGATCGTCACGCATCTGTCCTACGGCACCGAAGGCTTCTACGGCGTGCCGATCTACGTCTCGGCGACCTACATCTTCCTGTTCATCCTGTTCGGCTCGTTCCTCGAGCGCGCCGGCATGATCCAGCTGTTCACCGACGTCTCACTCGGCCTGTTCGGCGGCACCCGCGGCGGCCCGGCCAAGGTCGCGGTGTTCGCTTCCGGCATGATGGGAACCATCTCCGGCTCCGGCGTCGCCAATGTCGTCACTGTCGGCCAGTTCACGATTCCCTTGATGATCAAGTTCGGCTACCGCCGCGCCTTTGCCGCCGGAGTCGAGGCCACCGCCTCGATGGGCGGCCAGATCATGCCGCCGGTGATGGGCGCGGTCGCCTTCATCATGGCGGAGACGCTCGGCGTTCCCTACGCCGTCATCGTCAAGGCCGCCGTCATTCCCGCCATCCTGTATTTCGCCTCGGCGTTCTGGATGGTGCATCTCGAAGCCGGCAAGCACGGCCTCGTCGGCATGAAGAAGTCGGAAATCCCCAGCGCCGGCCAGGCGCTGATCGCGCGCTGGTACCTGGTGTTGCCGCTGGCGGCGCTGGTCTACATGCTGTTCGAGGGCTTCACGCCGCTTTACGCCGGCACCATGGGCCTGTCGCTCACCGTCGGCCTGATCCTCGGCGCCAGCATCGTGCTCGGTTTCTCCAACCAGGCGCTGCGCTACATCTTCTGGATCGGGCTGGCGCTGATCGTCGGCGTCACCTTTCGCGACGGCATCGACATCCGCCTCGTCGCCGCCATCGTCTTCGCGCTGGTGCTGCTCAGTGCGCTGACCAAAGGCGGCCGCGCCACCCTGGCGGCGTGCCGCGACTCGCTGGCGGACAGCGCCAAATCGGCGCTCACCGTCGGCATGGCCTGCGCCATCGTCGGCACCATCATCGGCATGATGACGCAGACCGGCGTCGGCACCATCTTCGGCGGCTGGGTCATCGGGCTTGGCGAGAAGAGCCTGTTCCTGGCGCTGATCATGACGATGTTCCTGTCGATCCTGCTCGGCACCGGCATTCCGACGATCCCGACCTACATCATCACCGCCGCGCTGGCCGCGCCGGCGCTGGCCAAGCTCGGCGTGCCCCTGATCACCAGCCACATGTTCGCATTCTATTACGGCATCATGGCCGACCTCTCGCCGCCGGTGGCCTTGGCGGCGCTGGCGGCGGCGCCGATCGCCAAGGAGAATCCCGACAAGATCGGCTGGGAGGCGATGCGCATCGCGCTGGCCGGCTACGTGATCCCGTTCATCTTCGTGTATTCGCCGGCCTTGATGCTGCAGGCCGGCGATCCCCTGGCGGCGCAACTCGGCTTCTATGGCGCCGTGGCGTTTGCAACCTTCAAGGCGCTGGTGGCCATTGGCCTGTTCGGCATGGTGGCGATCGGCTTCCTGTTCACCCGCATGAGTCTGGCGGAACGGGTCGTTGCCTTCATCGCCGCGCTCTGCCTGCTCGGCGAATTCCGGTACAGCGACTGGGCCGGTTTTGCGATTGCGTTGGCCATTGTCGTCTGGCAGTGGCGGCATCGCGCGCCGGTGGCGGCCACCGCTTGAGCCTGTGCCTCGCCTCCGCCGGCGCGGTGAAGACGCTGGCGGTGGCGGCGTTCACGCTGGTGTGGACGCATTCGATCGAGAAGGTCGACTGGCAGGAAGACTGGCGCATCACGCCGGATGGCCTCGAACTGGTGCAGGCCCGCGTCAAGGGCTCCGGCGCCGGTATGGAGCCGCCACCGGAAGCGCGGCTGGTCGATGGCTGGTTTCAGTGGTCGCCGAAACGCCCGCCGATGCCGGAAGTCGTGCTCGGCAATTCCGGCGCCGCCGGCGAATGGCGGCTCTGCCATGATGGCCAGTGCCAGACGCTGTCGGAGATTCTCGGCCACGCCGTCGGCGTCAATGTCACGGTGATGAGCCCGTGCCCGCAACTCGCTGCCGTCAGCGAGCCGGCGCACGATCCGCAGGTCGATCCCGCGCCCTGCTTTGCCGCCATCACGGCCGGTGACGACGACCGGATCATCGCCGCCTGCGGCGCTCTGATCGACAACGACAAGACCCAGCGCGCCGACCGCCTGAAGGCGCTGCTCGCGCGCGGCGGCGCCTATCACCGCAAGGACCAGATCGACCGCGCCATCGCCGACTACAGCATTTCGCTCCGGTTCGATCCCACGCTGGCCGACGTCTTCAACGCCCGCGGCGAGCTGTTCCGCAGGAAGGGCGACCGCGTCCGTGCGCTGGCGGATTTCGGCGCGGCGATCAAGCTTGACCCGCAGCATGTGGCGGCGCGGAGCAACTACAAGTCGCTGGCGCAGGAGCTGGAGCAGATCGGTGCCGACATGGCGATCAAGAACAAGGCCAAGCCACCTTTGACAAGCCGCCCTTGAAATAAGGCTGCATCGCGTGACAATGGCGGCGCAATGAACTCCGGCGGTACAGCCGGGGCGGGAGAGACGCCATGAACATCCACGACAGCAGTCGCTACCGCGAGGTCCATGCCCGCTCGATCACGGACCCCGAAGGCTTCTGGGGCGAGGCGGCGCAGGAGATCGACTGGATCGAGCCGGCGAGAAAGATTTTCGATCCTTCGCTCGGCCTCTATGGCCGCTGGTTCGCCGGCGCCGTGGTCAACACCTGCTACAACGCGCTGGACCGCCATGTCGCGGGTGGCCGTGCCGATCAGGTCGCGCTGATCCACGATTCACCGCTCGCAGGCACCGTCACCAAATATACTTACGCTGACATGCTGCACGAGGTGCAGGTGCTGGGCGCCGTCATGCAGGACTTTGGCGTCGGCAAGGGCGACCGCGTCATCCTGTATATGCCGATGGTGCCCGAGGCGATGATCGCCATGCTGGCTTGCGCGCGGATCGGCGCGGTGCACTCTGTGGTGTTCGGCGGCTTTGCCGCGAAGGAACTCGCCACCCGCATCGAGGATGCCAAGCCGAAGCTGATCTTCTCGGCGAGTTGCGGCCTCGAGCCCGGCCGCCTCGTGCAGTACAAGCCGCTGCTCGACGAGGCGATCAGGCTTTCAAGTGCGAAGCCCGACGCCTGCATCATCCTGCAGCGGCCGCAGCAGGCCTGCGATCTCGTCAGCGGCCGCGACCACGATTGGGCCGAGCTGCGCAGCAAAGCCATATCAGCAAAGAAATCCGCACCTTGCGTGCCGGTGCTATCAACCGATCCGCTCTACATTCTCTATACCTCCGGCACCACAGGCAAACCGAAGGGCGTGGTGCGCGACAATGGCGGGCATCTGGTCGCGCTGAAGTGGTCGATGTGGAATCTCTACGGCGTCAAGCCCGGCGAGGTGTTTTGGTGCGGCTCCGACATCGGCTGGGTGGTAGGCCACAGCTACATCATCTACGGCCCGCTGTTTCATGGCGCCACCTCGATCATGTATGAGGGCAAGCCGATCGGCACGCCGGATGCCGGCGCGTTCTGGCGCGTGATCTCCGAACATGGCGCGGTGGCGCTGTTCACCGCGCCGACCGCGTTTCGCGCCATCCGCAAGGAAGACCCCGACGGCACCCTGATCCGCAAATATGATCTGTCGAAATTCCGCACGCTGTTTCTCGCCGGCGAGCGCGCCGATCCGCCGACGGTGGAATGGGCCGAGCAGCAATTGAAAGTGCCGGTGATCGATCACTGGTGGCAGACCGAGACCGGCTGGTGCATCGCCGGCAATCCGGTCGGGCTGGGTATGCTGCCGGTCAAGCACGGCTCGCCGACGGTGCCGATGCCGGGCTATCAGGTGGAAGTCGTCGACGAAGCGGCGAAGCCGCTGCCCGCGGGCACCATGGGCTCGATCGTGATCAAACTGCCGATGCCGCCAGCCTGCCTGCCGACTTTGTGGGAGCAGGACGAGCGCTGCAAGGAGGCCTATTTCAACGAATTCCCCGGCTACTACAAAACCTCCGACGCCGGCTATCTCGACGAAGACGGCTATGTCTATGTGATGGGCCGCACCGACGACATCATCAACGTCGCCGGCCACCG
>JAQGKA010000632.1 GCA_028290355.1 Tardiphaga sp.
CGACGAAGCGCCGCCGTCCAAATCCTGGAACAGTTCGCACCCCTCGCGCGGCCCCGACGGCGGCTGCTCGCAGGCCGACCTGAAGTGCACCGGCGGCGACGGGTTGTTGTACTGCTTCGCGGCGAACTAGCAGCTGCATAACCCAGCGCGCCGCGCCTGCAGCGTGGCTCGCTGCTGTTCGGTCTTCCCGAACATGACCCGCTCCAGCGCACCACGGCGAACGAAAAGCACGTTACAGTGTTAACGGTATCACGCTGTCCGAGATGAGGTTCCGATGTGCTACGAGCTGTATTACTGGCCGACGATTCAGGGGCGCGGCGAGTATGTCCGGCTGGCGCTGGAAGACGCCGGTGCCGACTATGCCGATACGGCGCGCGGCAAGGGCGGCATGGCGGCGATGATGAAGATGCTGGACGACAACAGTGGCACGCCGCCCTTCGCGCCCCCGTTTCTGAAGGCCGGCAGTCTGGTGATCGGCCAGACCGCCAATATTCTGCAATATCTGGGGTCACGGCACGGCCTTGCGCCCAAAGCCGAAGCCGGCCGAATCTGGGTTCATCAGCTGCAGCTGACGATCACCGATTTCGTCGCCGAAGTGCACGACACCCATCATCCGATCGGAACGTCGCTGTATTACGAAGACCAGCGCGCGCCGGCGAAAAAACGCACGGCCGAATTCTGGAACGAGCGGGTGCCAAAATATCTCGGCTATTTCGAACAGCTGTTGTCAGCGAGCGGCGGCGCCTACATTACCGGCCGCAAGGCGGTTTATGTCGATCTGTCATTGTTCCAGATCGTCGAAGGACTGCGCTACGCGTTTCCGAAACGGATGAAGGCGTTCGAACGCAACGTTCCCGGCCTGATCGAATTGCGCGACCGCGTCGCAGTCAGGCCGAACATCAAAGCCTATCTCGAAAGCGACCGTCGTATCGCCTTCAACGAGGACGGTATCTTCCGGCACTACAAGGCGCTGGACCTGTAATCCAGCGCCTCGTCGTTGCGATTGGTCAATTGCCTTCGCTCAGGCGAACTGATCGATCCGGGTGCCCTGGCCGGGCGGCAGCGCCGCGCGCGGCGGCGGCGGTGCGACGCGGCTGTCGTTCTTGTCGTCGTCATTCTTCTTGATGTCGGGGGCCTGCGCCTCGATCGGCTTGACGGTAGCCACCGGCGGCGCAGCGCTTACGCTGGAAACACTCATGAACCTATCCTTGTTGTCTGACTCACGGGGGACCGTGGGCTTGTGGCAACAAGGAGTTATGAATCGGTCGGTGAAATTTGCGCCAATATGGCTTGATCGATGGCGGTAGTGAATGGAGTAAGTGCGGTTTCGTTACAATTGTAGCAAATAGCGAGTGGGGAGTAGCATACGGCGCAACTCACTCATCCTTGCCGCGTGAGATCGTGATCGTCGCGCTGGTCTTGCTGCGGGTGCAGCGCATGTCGAGGCGGCGGTAGCGCAGCTTGATGTCGTCGCCGCGGAAGATGCCCATGCGGCCGATGCAGCGCGTCGCGCCCTTCAGCGTATCCGGCTTCGGAATCGTGAAGATGATCGCGGCGGCGCTGGCGACCAGGTTGAGGAAGGCCGGCGTCGGCTTGCGGCTGTCGGTGGCAGCATAGAATTCGTTGCTGACGCTGCGGCTGGCGCAGCCGAGCAGGATCTGTTTGGCGGCGGGATGCGAAAGATAGATCACATTGGCCGCGGTGCGGCCGATGCTGATGCCGTCGATCTGGCCCTTGAGCTGGCCGGCGAGATCGTCGCAGCGATCGGCGCGGGCCGGCGAGATGGTCAAAGCGATGGCGGTAAGCAGGGCGGCGACCGACGTCAGGCCGCGCAGGCAATAGATGGGCATTCAAATCTCCTCAGTCCCATCCGCACTGAAACGTGAGACGCCGCTTTATGCAAGGCGTGACATGCGCAGTCAGCCGCGGCCAGCCTGGGTCTGACCTCTGGGATTGCGGAGCCGTCCTGCAGTTTTGAATGCTTCAAAATCGAGATAAAAGCGCCTACAAGACCGGCAAATTCCTGTCTCCCGAGGTTCTCCCCATGAACGCCCCCATCGCCATCCCGACCCCGAAGGCCGTGCCGCCCTACAAGCACACCCCGCTGTTTCCGCTCGGCGCCGATACCACGCCGTACCGGAAAATCACCACCGAGGGCGTCCGGGTCGAGCAGGTGCTGGGCAAGGAGATGCTGGTGGTGTCGCGTGAGGCGCTGCAGGCGCTGTCCGAGGCCGCCTTCGGCGACATCAACCATTACCTGCGGCCCGGTCATCTGCAGCAGCTGCGTAACATCCTCGACGATGCCGAAGCCAGCTCCAACGACAAGTTCGTGGCGCTGGATTTCCTGAAGAACGCCAACATCGCCGCCGGCGGTGTGCTGCCGATGTGCCAGGACACCGGCCCCGCGATCATCATGGGCAAGAAGGGCTGCAACGTCATCACCGCCGGCGACGACGAGGCCGCGCTCTCCGAAGGCGCGCGCGACGCTTACCTCCGCCGCAACCTGCGTTATTCGCAGGTGGCGCCGCTGTCGATGTACGAGGAGAAGAACACCGCCAACAACATGCCGGCGCAGTGCGAGATCTACGCCGAGGGCGATGACGCCTACAAGTTCATGTTCATGGCCAAGGGCGGCGGCTCCGCCAACAAAAGTTTTCTGTTCCAGGCGACGCCGTCGGTCCTGACCAAGGATCGCATGCTGGCGTTCCTGAAAGAGAAGATCATGACCTTGGGCACCGCCGCGTGCCCGCCCTATCACCTGGCCATCGTGATCGGCGGCACCTCCGCCGAATTGTGCATGAAGACGGTGAAGCTCGCCTCGGCGCGCTATCTCGACGCGCTGCCGACGCACGGCTCGGCGGATGGCAATGCCTTCCGCGATCTGGAGATGGAGCAGGAGATCCTGAAGATGACGCAGTCGCTCGGCGTCGGCGCGCAGTTCGGCGGCAAATATTTCTGCCACGACGTCCGCGTGATCCGGATGCCGCGCCATGGCGCATCGCTCCCCATTGGGCTCGGCGTTTCCTGCTCGGCCGATCGTCAGGTGCTCGGCAAGATCACCAAGGACGGCGTCTATCTCGAGGAGCTCGAGCATAATCCCGCGCAGTATCTGCCTGTCGTGGAGCAGGCGCTCGGCGGCGAGGTTGTGAAGATCGATCTCAATCAGCCGATGAAGGACATTCTGGCGACGCTGTCGAACTACCCAACCAAGACGCGCCTGTCGCTCACCGGCACCA
>JAQGKA010000091.1 GCA_028290355.1 Tardiphaga sp.
CGCTTCTCGCGCTCGGCGAGGCCCGCTTTCATGAAGTCGAGAAACATCTTCTGCTGATGCTTGTAATAGCTGGGATCGCAGGTCGCGAATTCGCGCGACCAGTCCAGCGACAGCCCCATGGTCTGCAACTGCTTCTTCATCGAGGCGATGTTGTCGTAGGTCCAGGCCTTCGGCGCGACCTTGCGTTCGATCGCCGCGTTCTCGGCCGGCAGGCCGAAGGCGTCCCAGCCCATCGGGTGCAGCACGTTCTTGCCCTGCGCGCGCTGGAATCGCGCCACCACGTCGCCCATGGTGTAGTTGCGGACGTGGCCCATGTGGATACGACCGGACGGGTAGGGAAACATCTCGAGCACGTAGTATTTCGGCCGCGGATCGGCATTCGAGGTGGCGAAGATCGCCTTGTCGTCCCACTGGCGCTGCCAGCGCGGCTCGGTCTCGCGGGCGTTGTAACGTTCGTTGATCATGGGATTAGGCAGTCTGTTCCGGGGCTTAAGGCCGGGGACTAGGCCATGAAAGACCGCGTGGGGTCAATGGTTTGGGCTGTCATTCCCCGGCGCGCCAATTGGCGCGCCGGGGAATGACAGGTTACCCCACCAGCGACGCCGAGGTCCCGAATGTCCGGACAAAACCGTGTTCGACCACGGTGTTGCGGCCGCGGCGCTTGGCGGCGTAGAGCGAGGCATCGGCGGCCTCGATCAGATCCTTCGGCTGTTCCAGTTCGATCGGCGTCGCCGCCGCCACACCGACGCTGACGGTGACCTGCTGATAGGCGCTGGTGGTGTGCGGGACGGAGAGACTCCAGATCGCGGCGCGAACCATCTCGCCGATCTGCATCGCCCGCGCCACATCGGTATTTGGCAGCAGCAGGCAGAATTCCTCGCCGCCGTAGCGGCCGGCAAAGCCCGAAGTGTGATGGGCGAGGCCGGCCAGGGCTTCGCCGACGCGCGCCAGGCAGGCGTCGCCTTCGGGATGGCCATAGGTGTCGTTGAACAGCTTGAAATGATCGACGTCGATCATCAGCAGCGCCAGATCGTCGCCGGATTGCTGCGCCTTCAGCCATTCGAAATCGAGCCGGCTCTGGAAGCTGCGCCGGTTCGCCAGGCCCGACAACATGTCGATCGACGCGAGCACGGTGAGCTGCTCATTGCTGGCGCGCAGTTCGCGCTCACGGCCGCGCAACTGCGCCGCCATGCCGTAGAATGCCCTGGCAAGCGGGATGAATTCGGCGGGCAGCCGGTTGCGCGCCACCCGTGCCGACCAGTCACCGCGGCCGAAGCGCTGCGCCATGGTTTCCATCATCTCGATTGGCTTGATGATCAGCCGCTCCGCCACCACCAGCGCGCCCAGCAGGACAAACAGGCAGACGAAGCCGAGCTGAAGATAGGCGGTGCGGATTTCGTAGTCCGCAATCGCCGAGACCCGCGCTTCGTCGATGCTGACGATGAGCTGTGCGCCGGTGCCGGGAATGCCTGCAAACGATACCGCACGCTGCGTGCCGTCATCTGCGGCAAATGACAGCGATCCGGCCTGACGATCCGAATTGAGCGTGTACGCCGCAATCGCCGGGAGCAGAGCAAGATTGCCCATGGGGCGGCCGATCATGCTGGCCTGGTCGGAGGGCGCGGCGAGCACGGTGCCGGCGTTGTCGACCAGCACCGCCGTCACGCCGGGCTTGCCGCCGAGCTTGCTCATGATCTTCGACATCCAGCCGAGATTCACCGCGGCGATGATCACCGCGTCATCATCGCGGGTCATCCCGGGCGCCAGATAGGCGGCCATTACGCTTGGCTGATTGGTGAGGCGGCTGAACAGATAGTTGCTGACGACGAATTCGCCGGATGCCAGCGCCTTCTTGAAATAGGGACGATCGCCAAAATTGAGACCTTGTTCAACGACGTCGGGCCAGGTCGAGCACTGCGCCGTGCCATCCTTGCCGGCCACCGTCAGGCTGCGGATCCACGGCATGTCGCCGCGCAGGCTGGCACGCATGATGGCGCAGCTGCGATTGACCTGGGCCGCGGAGGTATAAATATACGCGGAGGATTTCAGGACGGCCTCGACCGACCCGAAAACCTCCTGCTGTGCCTCGGCGCTATGCTGTACGACACTGGAGAAATCGCGCGCGGCAAGCGTGATCTGCTCAGCGCGGGTGGCATCCAGTGCGCGAATGCGCTCCGCCATCAGTGGCCCGACCAGGATCAGCGCCAGCAGCACCAGCCGCGCACGAATTCCGAACAGCCCCCTGAATTTCGCTTTATTGCGGTTGATGCGGATGCGTGACATCGTCGATCCCCTAGCCCCGCGAACATAGGTATGGGAAAGCCTTCAAAAAGCCTTTCCCGGATTCGCTAAACTTCGATGGATCTCACGAAAGTTCGCGCCTTGGTTGAAAATAAATCCGTGCATGACGCTTCGGCCGTAACTCCTTCTTTACCAACCGACAGGCTTGCCTCGGTCGAGTACGACATCTTCCGCGCCTGCAACGAAGCACGTCGTGACCGTGCTTCCGTGACGTTGATCGCCGTGTCCAAGACATTCGAAGCCGACGGAATCCTGCCGGTCATTCAATCCGGCCAGCGGGTGTTCGGAGAAAACCGGGTCCAGGAGGCGAAATCCAAATGGCCGGCTCTGCTGGCCACTCAACCCGGAATTGTGCTGCATCTGATCGGGCCGCTGCAGTCCAACAAGGCCAAGGAAGCGGTCGCGCTGTTCGACGCGATCCACTCGGTCGATCGTCCCAGCATTTGCGAAGCGTTAAGCAAGGAAATGATCTTGCAGCAGCGTTCACCGGAACTGTTCGTCCAGCTCAACACCGGCGAGGAGCCGCAAAAGGCCGGTATCGCCCCGAGCGACGCAGATGCGTTCATCGCGCGCTGCCGTGACGTCTACGGCCTGAAGATTTCCGGCCTGATGTGCATTCCGCCGGTGGACGACGCGCCGGCGCCGCATTTCGCGCTGACGGCGAAGATCGCCGCCCGCAACGGGCTGACGGGCCTGTCGATGGGCATGAGCGCCGACTTCGCCATCGCGATCCAGTTCGGCGCTACCCACGTGCGCGTCGGCTCGGCGATTTTCGGGAAGCGTTAGCCCGGAGAGCTACCCGGAACTCAGCAGAGCGACTGCGCCGCCATCTGCGGCGATTAGTTTCGCGGCCTGCTTGTCGAATGTTGTGAAGACATTCCCGCCGACCTTTCGACCTTCAAAGGCGATCACGCCATCGGCGAAGTCGCCGCCGGCCTCCAAGATCGCCAGTCCGGCCTCGACCGCCGCGCGATCGACGAGAACTGTTGCAGCATCGGTGATCGTCCGGATGGCGTGTGCAATCTCATCCTTCTGCTTCCTGTAAACTCGCGTCAGAACCCACACCAACTCGCACAGTGTCGGCAGTGTCAGCACGATCTGTTCGGCGCCGCGCAGCGCCTGAATCGCGCGCGAGCTCTCCGAGATATGATCGTTCATCACCACCCGAACGAGAACGTTGGTGTCTGCGGTGATCTTCAAATCTTTCCAGCCCAGCCGTCAGCGATGGCTTCGTTGATTTCCTCGATCGACGGCGCCGGCCCGTTCGCAGTGCCGAGGCATCCGACGATATCGTCGATGGTTGTCTTCGATTTGGCCGGCCGCAGCGTCGCGCGGCCGCCCGGCAGCAGATCCACGGTGATTTTCTCACCGGGCCCGATGCCGAGGTGCTTCAACACCTCCTTGCGGAGTGTCACCTGGCCCTTGGCCGTGACTGTCAGGATGGTCATGGCAAATCCTCCTGATTTGAATGTAAGGTAGCCAAGCCTTACATTCAACATCGCTTGCTATCCGATCACGATCTTCGTTCGCGGCCCGATCCGCGTTAGCAGGTGCAGCATTGCAGGCCTGGTCATGGCGACGCAGCCGGCTGTGGGGGCGAATTGCGGCCGCGCGAGGTGCAGAAACACCGCGCTGCCGCGGCCGGCGATGCGCGGCCGGGTGTTCTGGTCGATTTCAATGATGAAATCATAGAGGTGGTCGTCGCGGCGCAACCGGTCGCCAGCGCCGCTGTCGCGTGCCAGCCGCACCGGCTGGTTGTAGTGCCGGTCGGCCGGATCCTCGCACCAGCCGTCGGTGGGCGTGATGGCACGGACCGGGAGCAGGGTGCGGGGCCGCGGGTGCCGGTCGGCCCGCCACCACAGCCGCAGCGGGTGAAACGTGCCGCGCGGGGTGGCGCCGTCGCCCTCGCGTTTGTTCGCCTTGATTCCGCCGCGACCAAGCGCGACCGGTAGGATCAGCCGATCCGCGGCGAGCCAGCCGCGGAGCGGATTGCCGGCGGCTGCGCGAATGCGGATCGCCGACAACGGTCGATCACGCAAGCTTGTTCGATAAGTGTCTGAAATAACGAGACTTCCCATCCGAATCGCGGACTCCGTATTGCGCTGCTCACCGCAAATGCTCTATTTCGCGCTGCACAGTACATTCGCCAAGAATGCTGCTGATTTTGCGTTAGGATACGCGCTGATTTCGAAATCGGACACGCGTTCTGACTGAACTTTTCAGCTCGACGGCCCGCTCCCCGCAACAGCCGTCCAAAGGATTGTCGCAATGCCCAATGCCCGCAAGATCTTGATCGTGGATGACGATACCGATTTGCGCGAAGCGCTGGTCGAGCAATTGTCGCTGCACGAAGAGTTCGAGGCCTCTGCCGTCGACACCGGTGCCAAGGGCGCGCTCGCGGCCAAGACCAATTCGCCCGACCTGGTGCTGATGGATGTCGGCTTGCCCGACACTGATGGCCGCGAAGTGGTGCGTAGCCTGCGCAAGGGCGGCTTCAAGGCACCCATCATCATGCTGACCGGGCACGACACCGATTCCGACACCATTCTGGGCCTCGAATCCGGCGCCAATGACTATGTCGCCAAACCATTCCGCTTCGCGGTGCTGCTGGCGCGGATTCGCGCCCAGTTGCGGCAGCACGAAGCCAGCGAAGACGCCGTCTTCACCGTCGGCCCCTACAGCTTCCGGCCCGGCTCCAAGATGCTCACCGGCGCCAACGCCAAGAAGGTGCGGCTGACCGAGAAGGAAACCGCGATCCTGCGTTTCCTGTACCGCGCTGGCCAGCTGCCGGTGTCGCGCGAGACGCTGCTACAGGAGGTCTGGGGCTATAATTCCGGCGTCACCACCCACACGCTGGAAACCCACATCTACCGCCTGCGCCAGAAGATCGAGAAGGACGCCGCCAATCCCGAAATCCTGGTGACGGAAGCCGGTGGCTACAAGCTGGTGCCGTGATACGATTCGGACGCCGATTCGCCATTAGTGGTCGGTCACTTTAATGCGTCGCGATCACCCGGTCCTGCATGTCGATCGATGATGATGTTGCCCTGCTCGAGCGCGTCCCGACATTGCGCCTGTTGGGCACTGCGGCGTTGCGCGTGCTGGCGATCGGCTCCGAACAGCAGGAATTCGCACGCGGCTCGGTGTTGTTTCGACTCGGCGACGATGCCGACTGCGGCTACGTCGTTCAGCGCGGCGCGTTTCGCATCAGCCTCGACGATGGCAGCGACTATGAAGTCATTGCCGACCCGGGCACGCTGATCGGCGAGCTGGCGCTTATGGTGGCGATGCAACGGCCCTCGACCGCGATCTCGCTGGAGTATTCCACCATCATCCGGATCTCGCGCAGCCTGTTTCAGCGCGTACTCGAGAGTGATCCCGCCGCAGCACGCCGGCTGCGCGACGACATGGCGGCCCGCGTCAGCCAGCTCGCCAGCGACGTCATGCTGGTCGGCTCGAAACTCAGCCTGTAGCGATGTCATTCCGGATCTGCATTTCAGCCGGCTTCGCCGTCCGAAATGCATTCCGGAATGACCGCAAGGCTCAACTACAATTCGAGCACCGTCGTCACCGGCACATGGTCGGACGGTCGCTCCCAGCCGCGCGCATCGCGCGTCACCGTGAAATCCCGGATCGTCTCCTTCAGCGCGCCCGACACCCAGATATGGTCGAGCCTTCGGCCGCGATTGGCCAGCGTCCAGTCGGCTGAGCGGTAGCTCCACCAGGTGTAAATCTTTTCCGACAGCGGGATGCGCTCGCGCGCGACATCGATCCAGCTGCCCTCGCTCTGCACGGCGAGCAGCTTCTCGCATTCGATCGGGGTATGCGACACGATCTTGATCAGTTGCTTGTGCGACCAGACGTCGTTCTCGTGCGGCGCGACGTTGAGGTCGCCGACCAGGATGTGGCGCGCATCGCCGCGCGGATGCAGCGGCTCGCAGGCTTTCATCTCGTCGAGGAAGGAGAGCTTGTGCTCGAATTTCGGATTCGCCACGGGATCGGGAATGTCGCCGCCGGCGGGCACGTAGAAATTATGCACGATGAGCGGAGCCGGCATTCCGGCCTTGGCGCCGAACGACACCGAAATGTGACGCGAATCGATGTTGTTGCAGAACACCCGGATGTCGCTGGCTTCGAACGGCAGTTTCGAGATGATGGCGACGCCGTGATAGCCTTTCTGCCCGTTGATCGCGATGTGCTCATAGCCGAGCTGCCTGAGGCGCTTCAGCGGAAAGGCATCGTCGGGACATTTGGTTTCCTGCAGGCACAGCACATCCGGCTGCACCTCCTCCAGGAACTTGGCGACGAGATCGATGCGCAGCCGCACCGAGTTGATATTCCAGGTGGTGAGTTTGAAGTGCATGGGATCCGAGCGATGCGGTTCTTCCCCTCTCCCCTTGTGGGAGAGGGTGGATCGAACACGCGAAGCGGGTTCGAGACGGGTGAGGGGTGTCACAAGCTCCGAGCCAAGAAACCCCTCATCCGGCACGGCCTTCGGCCGCGCCACCTTCTCCCACAAGGGGAGAAGGGAAGAAAGAGCGCGATGCTAATTCGCGCTGCCGCCGGGATATTTGGTGAAGTCGATCTTGAACAGGCCGGGATCGGGCTTCTTGATGGTGTCGAGATTGTAGATCGCCACGGTGGTGTCATAGCCCTGCGGGTCGGTGACGGTCCACTGCTTCAACTGGTTGTCCTTGGTGCCGATCATCAGCATCAGCCTGGAGGTGCCGACCAGGGCGTTCTTCTCTTCGATGGTGACGCTGATGTAGAGATCGTCGGCGGTGACGGCGACCACATTGGTGTCGCGCATCAGGTCGATGCGGTCCGACAGCAGATAGCGCAGCGGCGTTTGCGACAGCGGATAGATGTCCTGAGTCGCCAGCTTGTTGTCGCGTACCGCCAGCGACGAACCGTCGGCGATCATCGCAATGGTTGTCGGCGCGTCATATTCGAACCGCACCTTGCCCGGCTTCTGGATGTAGAAATCGCCGGTGGTGCGGCTTCCGTCGGGGCCGACCTGAACGAAATTGCCTGACAACGTGCTGAGCGACGACAAATACGCGCTGACCTTGCCGGCCTGTGCTTTCTGGTTGGCATCGAAAGTCGCAAAAATACTGGCCGGCACGTTGCGGCGTGGGTCAGGAATCACAGGATTTGGCGGCGTGGCGGTCTTTGGCGCAATAGCGACCGGCGGCCGGATCGGATCGGATGCCGACATCTGGATATTGCCGCCGCGCGCCTTCGGCGCTGGTCGCGGCATCGGAATCGCCTGCGCGAAAGCCGCCGGCACCAGCAGGCCGGCAACGAAGGCCACGGCAAGTCCGGTCGCCCCGACACGCATGCCGCCGCGAATGATGAGCCGGTTTGCGGCGTGATGGGTCGCGGGTCTCATCAAGGCGTGTCCTGTTCGGCAGATACGGCCCATTTTACCGCGCTTTGCGCCAGAATGGGTATCCGTTTTGCGGTCCGGTCGGCAGCATTTCTCGTCGTCGGCGTCGCATTCGTTGCTGCAGAGGCAGGCGCTAACCCGGCGCTGTGGCGATTTCGCGACTCGAAAACGGGATTATCCATCGGCCGGGTCACGCCTCAAAAGCCGCTCTCTTCTTCTTCGATCAGAATCTCGCGTTTGCCGGCATGATTGGGCTGACCGACGATGCCTTCGTTCTCCATGCGCTCCATCAGCGATGCCGCGCGGTTGTAGCCGATCTGCAGCCGGCGCTGGATATAGCTGGTGGAGGCCTTGCGATCGCGCTTCACGATCTGCACCGCCTGCGCGAACAGATCGCCGCCGCCGTCGCCGGCTCCCATGCCGGTGGCGTCGAACACCGCACCACCTTCTTCCTCGGTCGGTTCTTCCGCGGTGACGGCTTCGAGATATTCCGGCTGGCCCTGGGTCTTGAGATGGCGCACCACCTTCTCGACTTCCTCGTCCGAGACGAACGGCCCATGGACGCGGCTGATGCGCCCGCCGCCGGCCATGTAGAGCATGTCGCCACGGCCGAGCAGTTGTTCGGCGCCCATCTCGCCCAGGATGGTTCGGCTGTCGATCTTCGAGGTGACCTGAAACGAGATGCGGGTCGGGAAGTTCGCCTTGATGGTGCCGGTGATGACGTCGACCGACGGACGCTGCGTCGCCAGCACCACATGCAGGCCGGCGGCGCGTGCCATCTGCGCGAGGCGTTGCACCGCGCATTCGATATCCTTGCCGGCGACCATCATCAGGTCGGCCATTTCGACGACGATGATGACGATGTAGGGCAGCGGCTCGAGTTCGATCTTCTCTTCCTCGTAGATCGCCTTGCCGGTTTCCTTTTCGAAGCCGGTGTGCACCGTGAGGGTCAGTTCCTCGCACTTGCCCTTGGCATCGATCAGTCGCTGGTTGTAGCCGTCGATGTTGCGGACGCCGAGCTTGGCCAGGCGCTTGTAGCGCTCTTCCATCTCGCGCACGGCCCACTTCAGCGCCACCACGGCCTTCTTCGGATCGGTGACCACCGGCGTCAGCAGATGCGGGATGCCGTCATAGACGGAGAGTTCGAGCATCTTCGGATCGACCATGATCAGGCGGCACTGGTCCGGCCGCAGCCGGTACACCAGGCTGAGGATCAT
>JAQGKA010000001.1 GCA_028290355.1 Tardiphaga sp.
GCCATTGTACCAAAACGGATCGTGATCGAGATCGAGTTTGATGGCCGCAATGGTGCGCGTACCGTCGTCCGTGCATCGCCAACGGCCGGTCGCGGTCTTGAACTCAGTCCCGATACTGAAATCCTAATGTTCCATCTGAGCCACCGGACAGATCGAAGGCCTATAGGCGGGATACTAAATCATTTTCGCTTCGGCATGAACCACGGATCAACACGCTCTCCCTCATCCTCAGAGCCTGACCGAAAATGCGGGCAGCAAAATCAGGCACATCGCCAGAGTTCGTCATGCCCGGCCAAAGCGCGAAGCGCGGCTTCGCTAGGTGTCCCGGGCATCCACGTTCTCGCGGAACATCGTGGATGGCCGGGACAAGCCCGGCCATGACGAATTTGTTCGACGGTTGAGCGTCTAAACAAACGACCGAAAAAGCGAGCTGCATTTTCAGTCAGACTCAGAGGAGCGGCCACTTGGCCGCGTCTCCGGCGAATGGCAAGGCCATTCGCTTGGGATGGGCGACAAGCGCATCATGGTTCGAGACGCGCGCCAAGAGGCGCGCTCCTCACCATGAGGGCGGGGGTTGGCTTGCTCAAGAGGAGCTAAAGCCATCGCGATCACATCCGCGTTGCATGGCTCCTATCCGGCGGCCCGCCCTTTCGCCGGGCGCCCGAATATTCCATATGTTGGAAAATTCCCGCCGCTGAAAGTCTCCATGTCCCCATCACACGAAACGTCCGCCCGGGACGATGGTCCCGGCGGCTGGCTGATTTTTTCGTTTGCCGTGGCCTGCGGCGTCACCGTTGCCAATGTCTATTACGCGCAGCCGCTGGTGGGGCCGATCAGCGATTCCTTCGGGATCAGCGTCGCCACCGGCAGCTTCATCGTCACGATGCTGCAGCTCGGCTATGTCGCCGGCCTGCTGTTTCTGGCGCCGCTCGGCGATCTCGTCGAGAACAAGAAGCTGATCCTGCTGACGCTCAGCGCCCTGATCGCCTGCCTGCTGATTTCGACGGCGGCGCCCAATGCCGGCATCTTCATCGCCTCGTCGCTGGTGCTCGGCATCTCCGCGGTGGGCACCCAGATGATCATCCCGATGGCCGCGCATCTGGCGCCGGAGCGCCGCCGCGGCCAGGTGGTCGGCACCGTGGTGTCAGGCGCATTGTTCGGCATCCTGCTGGCGCGGCCGATCTCGACACTGATCGCCGGCACCTTCGGCTGGCGCGCGGTGTACTGGATGTCGGCAGCGGCGATGTGCGCGGTGCTGGCGCTGATGGCTTATGTCCTGCCGCGACGCCGGCCCGAACACGCGCTGACCTATCCCCGGCTGATCCACTCGCTGTGGGATTTGCTGATCAGCACGCCAGTGCTGCAGCGGCGCGCCGCCTATCAGGCGCTGTTCTTCGGCGCCTTCAGCCTGTTCTGGACCGCGACGCCGCTGCTGCTGGAACAGCCGCCGTTCTCGCTCGGACATCTCGCGCTGTCGGCCTTCCTGCTGTCAGGCGCGGCGGGCGCGCTGATCGCGCCGCTGGCGGGCCGGCTCGCCGACCGCGGCCACAGCCGCGCGGTGACCGGCGTCTCCATCGTCGCGATGGGATTGAGCTTCGTGCTGACCTGGATCGGCGGCACCGGCTCGATTCTCGCCATGGTGCTGGCGGGGATCGTGCTCGATGCCGGCTCGCAGGCGCATCTGGTCACCGGGCAACGCGCGATCTTTTCGCTGGCGCCCGAGATCCGCAGCCGGCTCAACGCGCTGTATATGGGCCTGTTCTTCTTCGGCGGCGCGGTGGGCTCGGCGGTGTCAGGCACCGCGGTGTCGCACGGCGGCGCGCCGCTGGTGAGCATGATCGGGCTGGGCTTCGCGCTGCTGGCGCTGGCGCTCTATGCGACGGAGTTTTTGGGGAAGCGCGGGCGCGCCTAGTAGTGACTCGTGCCCCGGATGCTGCGCAGCGCGCCGCCTGACGATGCGAAGCATCGTTTGGCGGCGTGGTGCGCTGCTGATCCGGGGCCCATCGTGGCTACGAAAGGGTGGGTCCCGCATCTGCGGAGCGGCATAGCGGCGATGCTTCGCATCGCCTGAGAATGCCGCACCGCGTGCGGGACACGAAGCTCGTTACGGCTGCAGAAATCTTCCCGAGACGATCCGCTTCGATTCTTCCACCGGCCGATTGTAGATATACGTCCACGCCTCGCTCACCGTGGCGTCGCCCAGCGTGACCGGCAGCGTCTCGCGCAGATACAGCGTCGGCGGCTGATAACCGGGGCCGACGCTTTCGTAGTCGTCGAGGGTGGCGAGCAGATCGGTGGGCTGGCGCATACGATAGAGTTCGCCGAATACGACATCATCCGCATTGTCCGACAGCAGCAGCCCCGGATAGTGCGCCACCATGTAGAGCCGGCCGCGGCACGACGCCTCGCCGAGAAACTCGGCTTCGGCCGACAGCAGCTTCGACATCGGATGATCGAAGCCACGCATCAGGGTGCCGTAGACGAACACGCGATCCAGCAGAGCACCCATCGAACGACTACGCCGCCAGGTGCTTGATTTCGTCTGATATGACGAAGAACTTCACCAGGTCCATGCGGCCGAAGCTGGTGGTCAGCGCGACATCGGCGGCGTCGCGGCCGGTGCCCATCAGGATGCGGCCGATCCGCGGCTTGTTGTGGCGGGCGTCGCAGGTGTACCAGCGGCCGGACAGATACACTTCGAACCAGCCGGAAAAGTCCATCACCGAGCCGTCATAGGGAATCCCGATGTCGCCCATGTAGCCGGTGCAATAACGCGCCGGAATTCCCATGCAGCGGCAGAACGTCAGCGCCAGATGCGCGTAATCGCGGCAGACGCCGTTGCCCTGCTCGTAGACGTCGTGCGCCGACTTCATCGCATGGGCGTGCTG
>JAQGKA010000004.1 GCA_028290355.1 Tardiphaga sp.
CAATGGCGGCGGTCGCAAGGTTCGCGCGTCGGAGCATCGCCATAACCGGCTGATCAGCAGGATCAGGGCCGAGGTCGAGGGTGTATTTGCTACGCTGAAGCGATGGATGGGCTTCGACTGCGTGCGCTACCGTGGACTGCCCAAGAACAGCGCCCACCTCAATCTGGTGGCGCTCGCCTACAACATGCGGCGATCACTGAAACTCGCCAACTGAGCGGCAGCCCGGCCGAAAAGGCCGAGCCGACGTCACTCGCGCAGCCATCGACAATCAAATCCTTCCCCAACCCCGCGCCGAATGCCCGTTCCGCCAATTACGCAACGATCCCCGCAAGGGGGAGGGGGAGCAGCCGCCGCGCCCCTACTTTCCGCTTCTTCGCCCCTTCCGCCACTCCGCCACGAACCCCACAAATGCCGCCAGCGCCGGCGGCGGCTGCCTGCGGCTGGGGTAATACAGGAACGGCCCCGGAAACGGCGCCAGCCAGTCCTCCAGCACGCTGACCAGCCGACCCGCCGCGATGTCCTCCCGGACATAGCCCTCGAAGGTCGCGAAGAATCCGAGGCCGTCCAGCGCCGCCCGGATGCCGAGCTGCGAAGAGCCCGCCACCAGCCGTGCCTTGGGCGACAGCATCACGACGCGGCCGTCCTTCTCGAACTCCCAGTCCGGCATCGCGCCGGAATCAAAGCGGCTGCGGATGCAGCCATGCTGCAGCAAATCCTGCGGCACGACGGGACGTCCATGCTGCGCAACATATTGCGGTGCAGCAACGATCGAGAACCGCTCCAGCGGACCCAGCGACACCGCGATCATGTCCTGGTCGAGATGCTCGCCATAGCGCACGCCGGCGTCGAAACCGCTCGAAACGATGTCAATGAAGGCTGTTTGGGCCATTATTTCCAGTTCGACGTCCGGATATTGCGCAGCAAATGGCGCCACCATCGGTGCCAGCACCAGCTCCACCGCCGGCTCCGGAGCGTTGATGCGGAGCCGGCCAGACGGCACGGCGCTCATGCTGCACACTTGCTGCAGCGCAGCATCGACGTCGCCCAGAGCCGGGCCGACCCGCGCCAGCAGCAATTCGCCGGCTTCGGTCAGCGCCACGCTACGCGCGTTGTGCGATGCAGCAAACGGGCGCCGAGCCTCTCCTCCATGTCGCGCAGCCGCTGGCTCAGGCTCGACACCGAGACGCGGCTCTCCACCGCGGCGCGGCGGAAATTCAGGGTCCGGGCCACCGCCACGAAGGCGGCGAGATCGCGCAGATCGAGATCGCTCATTGTTCGCCAGTGTGAACAAGCCTTTCGGCATTGTCCAGCTTATCGCCGCAATAGGACGAACGCATATTAGCGCCATCGACGGCGGGACTGGTCCTGCCGCCTTGCGAAGGAGAACACCATGGACACCCGCACCCTCGGCAAAACCGGCCCTGTCGTTTCCGCCCTCGGCCTCGGCTGCATGGGCATGTCGGACTTTTACGGCCCGGCCGACCGCAACGAGAGCATCGCCACCATCCACGCCGCGCTGGAGGCCGGCATCACCCTGCTCGACACCGGCGATTTCTACGGCGTCGGCCACAACGAGATCCTGATCCACGAGGCGCTCAAGGGCCGCAACCGCGACAACATCCAGTTCAGCGTCAAGTTCGGCGGGCTGCGCGATCCCGCGACTGCCGTCCCGTCGCCGTGAAAAACTTTCTCGCCTATTCGCTGGTGCGACTCGGCGTCGATGCCATCGACATCTACCGCCCGGCACGGCTCGATCCGGCCGTGCCGATCGAGGATACGATTGGCGCCATCGCCGACATGGTCAAGGCCGGCTACGTCAGGCACATCGGCCTGTCAGAGGTCGGCTCCGACACCATCCGCAGGGCCCACAAGGTGCATCCGATCGTCGACCTGCAGATCGAATATTCGCTGATCTCCCGCGGCATCGAGGACGACATCCTGCAGACCTGCCGGGAACTCGGCATCGGCATATCAGCCTATGGCGTGCTGGGGCGCGGCCTGATCAGCGGCCACTGGTCCAAGGGCGGCGCCGGCGCGCAGGATTACCGCAACATCAGCCCGCGCTTCCAGGCCGCCAATCTCGATACCAATCTGGCGCTGGTGGAGAAGCTGCGGGCCATCGCCAGCGAGATCGGCGCCTCCGTGGCGCAGGTCGCGATCGCCTGGGTGGCAGCGCAGGGCAACGACATCGTGCCGCTGGTGGGCGCACGGCGGCGTGACAGACTCACCGAAGCGCTCGGCGCGCTGAACGTGAAGCTATCGCCCGCGCATCTCGCCGATCTCGCCAAGGCGATCCCGGCCGACGCCGCGGCGGGCGGGCGCTATCCGGAAGCGATGCTGGCGCATATGGACAGCGAGAAACGGAGCGCGTGAGGAAGGCTATCTCGTTTCCCGGACGCGCTGCAGCGCCCTTGCGCTGCTGCGCAGATCCGGGATCCCGGTGTCTTGCTCAACCAACCGGGACCCCGGATCAGCAGCGCACCACGTCGCCCCAGCGATGCTTCGCATCGCCAGGCGACGCAGTGCGCAGCATCCGGGGAACGAGTTCACCTATACGCCGACAAATCCAGAATCGTCGGCGCATCGCCGTTCAGCGGATTCGCCGGATCCCGCGCATAACGCAACGTCTCGAACCGCATCGCGCGGGCGTCGATCATCAGCAGCCGCCCGACCAGGCCTTCGCCAAAGCCGACGATCTCGCGGATCGCTTCCAGCGCCATCATCGAACCAAGCACGCCGGCCAGCGCGCCCATCACGCCGGCTTCCTGGCAGCTCGGCACCGTGCCCGGCGGCGGCGCCTCGGGGAACAGGCAGCGATAGGTCGGATTCGGGACCCCATTCGCGTTTTTCTCATGCGCGCGGATCGTGGTCAGCGAGCCGTCGAAGGTGCCGAGTGCCGCCGAGACCAGCGGCTTGCCGGCGAGGTAGCAGGCGTCCGACACCAGGTAGCGCGTGGCAAAATTATCCGAGCCGTCGAGGACCAGGTCATAGGCCGACAATAGCTCCATCGCATTGGCGGCCTCGAAGCGTTCGCCATAGCCGATGAAATTGACATGCGGATTGAGCGAATGGATTTTCGCCGCCGCGCTGTCGACTTTACGCTTCCCGATATCCGGCGTGGCGTGGATGATCTGGCGCTGCAGGTTGGACAGCGAGACCGTATCGTCATCGACCACGCCGAGCGTGCCGACGCCGGCCGCGGCGAGATACATCAGCACCGGCGCACCAAGCCCGCCGGCGCCGATCACCAGCACTTTCGCCTGCCGCAAGGCGGCCTGCCCCTGGCCGCCGATCTCGCGCAACACGATGTGGCGGGCGTAGCGTTCGAGTTCGTCGGCGCTCAGCATGGTCGTCTGGTTTCCTTCATCGAATCCCCGGCCCGGCGACGCCTTGAACCATCGCGCGGCTGTTGCTGACCCAGCAGATGTGCTTCATTTCCGTCAGGTCAATCGCCACCGTGGACATGTCATGAGATCGCTGCTGACGGCAACATGGATGATCGCCGCCGCCACCGCGGCGCAGGCGCAAACCGCGCCCGCAGTGCCCGGCGTCAAGCCGAAGCCTGTTGCCACCGTGCCGATCCGTCCGGCGATGCAGACCCCGGCCGACACCGCCAACGCGATGGCGCAGGCCGAACGGCTGGCGATCCAGTCGGACCTCGCCTGGGCCGGCGAATATAACGGCGCCATCAATGGCGAGGTGAGCGAGCGCATGGTCGCCGCGATCAAGACATTCCAGAAATACAACGGCGCCAGGCAGACCGGCGTGCTCAATCCGCAGGAGCGCGGCCTGCTCGCCGCCGCCGCGAGAAAGCTGCAGGACAATGTCGGCTGGAAAGTCGTCACCGACATGGTGACCGGCGCCCGGCTCGGCATCCCCGGCAAACTGGTGCCGCAGCAAGCCTCCGACGCCAATGGCAGCAGATGGAGCTCGAGCAGCGGCACGATCCAGATCCAGCTCGCACGCCGCAAGGAAGCTGCGCCCTCCACCGCGAAGCTCGCCGACGCGGAGAAGAAGGAACCGCCCGGCCGCCGCATCGATTACAGCGTGGTAAAGCCGGATTTCTTCGTGCTGTCGGGCATGCAGGGCCTGAAGAAGTTTTACCTGCGCGGAAGCTTCAAAGGCGACGAGGTCCGCATCCTCACCATCCTTTACGACCAGGCTACCGAAAACACCGTGGAGCCGGTGGTGATCGCGATGTCGAGCGCCTTCAATCCGTTTCCGACCGGCGCCCAGATCGCCGGGCCGCCGCCGCGCAAGACCGTCGAATACGGTACCGGCGTGGTGGTCAGCGATGACGGCGCCATCGTTGCCGACCGCCAGGTCACCGATGGCTGCCTCGCGATCACGATCGCCGGTTACGGCAATACCGACCGGGTCGCCGAGGACAAGGACCACGATCTGGCGCTGCTGCGGATTTACGGCGCGCGCGGATTGAAGCCGCTCGCCTTGAGCAATGGCGCGGCGAAATCCGGCCTCGAGATCACCGGCATCGCCGATCCGCAAAATCAAGGCGGCGCGGCGGCAGCAAGCAGCGTCAAGGCATCGGTGAACCAAGCCGGCAGCGGCGGCGATCTGGCGCTGTCGCCGGCGCCGGCGGTCGGCTTCTCCGGCGCCGCCGCGCTCGATGGCGACGGAAAATTCGCCGGCATCGCGCTGCTAAAACCGCTGGTGGTCGCCGGGCCGCCCAATGCCACGCCGGCGGTGCAGGCG
>JAQGKA010000007.1 GCA_028290355.1 Tardiphaga sp.
ACGCGGTCTATCAATTTGTCGATGCCCGGGTTTTTGATACCGACGATGTTCTTCGATCCCGCCATATCGGCGGCCTGCGAGCCCCAATATTCGCGCTGCTCGTTACCGGGCGACAGCGATTCAGACCACGAGGACACGACAATGTCGAAATCCCACGTCCGCAGCCGGTTTTCGTATTGCGTGGCATCGATGGTGCGGACCGACACGGCAATGCCGAGCCGTTCCAGCGACGGCTTGAAGAACAGCATCACGCGCTCGAACGAGGGATCCTCGCCGAGCAGTTCGAGCTCGAACGGCGCGCCGGTCTTGGCATTGACCAGCTTTCGGTCACGCACCTCGAAGCCTGCTTCCTTCAAAAGCTTCAGCGCCTCACGCAAGTTTTCGCGGACCGATTCGGCGTTGCCGCCGACCGGGTTGGTGTAGGGCTTGGTGAAGACTTCCGGCGGCACATCGGCGCGCACGGTCTCCAGAATCTCCAGCTCGCGGCCTTCCGGCAGGCCGGAGGATGCCAGTTCGGTGCCGTCGAAATAGCTGGAGATGCGCTTGTACTGGTTGAAGAAGATCTGCTTGTTCATCTCCTCGAAATCGAACGCGTAGTTCAGGGCGCGGCGGACGCGCGGGTCCTTGAACTTGTCGCGGCGAAGATTCATCGCAAAACCCTGCATGATGCCGGACGAGCGATTGAGGAATTCCTCGAGGACAACGCGTTTTTCGGTAACCGCCGGGAAGTCGTAGGCCGTCGCCCAGTTCTTGGCGCTGTTCTCGGTGCGCCAATCGACCTGGTCGCCCTTGAAGGCTTCCAGCGCCACCGTGGAATCGCGAAAATATTCGTAGCGCAGCTCATCGAAGTTGTGGCGGCCGACATTGACGTTGAGATCGCGGCCCCAATAGTCCTTGACGCGCTCCACCGCGATGGAGCGGCCCGGCACGAATTCCTTGATGCGGTAGGCGCCGCTGCCGAGCGGCGGTTCCTGTGTGGTCGCGGAGATGTCGCGTTTGACGCCGGAGCCGTTGCTGCCTTCCCACCAATGCTTCGGCAGCACGGTGAGCTGGCCGACGATCTGCGGCAATTCGCGATTGCCGGGCGTGTCGAAGGTGAATTTGACGTCGCGCTCGCCGATCTTCTCCGCCTTGGTGACATGGCGGTAGTAGGCGGAATATTGCGGGTGATGTTTCTTGAAGGAGTCGAGCGAGAAGATCACGTCTTCCGGCGTTACCGGCTTGCCATCGTGCCACTTCGCCTCCGCGCGCAGTCGGTAGGTGACCGAGGAGAAATCCGCGGGATGGCTGACCGACTCGGCGAGCAGGCCGTATTCGGTGGAGACTTCGTCGAGCGACGCCGTCGTCAGCGATTCATAGATCAGCGCAACGGCACCGGCGATGTTGCCCTTTACGCCGGCCACCGCGATGTTGAAATTGTCGAAGGTGCCGACCGCAATCTGCCGGGCGACGCCGCCCTTCGGCGCTTCGGGATTGACGTAGTCGAAGCGCTTGAAGCCAGCGGGGTATTTGATCTCGCCGAACAGCGACAGCGCATGGCGCCACGCCGTCTCGGGTGCCGCGGCCTGCGCAACGGCCTCGGTGACGGAGAGGCCGGTCACGCCACCGAGGACGGGGGTGAGCGCGGCGAAGGCGCTGGTTTGCAGAAGACGGCGTCGGGAGAGGGAGATGGCCAAGGTGCTGAATTCCTGTGAACCGAAGCGTCGAGTAGAGCCGCAATATAAGGCGAGGATTCGACCGATTATGCCGGGTTTTCCGGACGATACCACCCTGCCAACCCAGCTCGTTGCGGCGAAACGTCCCGCTTAAGCTTTGGTAAGGTGGATACGAAAACGGCCAGGCAAAGCCTGGCCGTTCGATCGATGAATGGGTGGATTGCGACGGCCGTTACTTTGCCGCCGTGGGCAGCGGCACCGGGGTATCGGCCAGCGACGCCAGATAGGCGATCACGTCGGCGCGCTCGCTGTCCTTCTGGATGCCGGCGAAGCCCATGGCGGTGCCGGGAACGGTGCCCTTGGGGTTGGCGATGAACTTGTTCAGTTCCTCGAACGTCCAGGTGCCGCCCTTGGCCTTCATGGCTGCCGAGAAATTGAATCCATTTTTGCCCTGACCGACATGCTCGTTGACGGTGCCGAACAGGTTCGGGCCCACGCGGTTCGGGCCGCCCTTCTCGAAGGTGTGGCAGGCCGCGCACTTCTTGGCGGCGGCGGTGCCCTTTTCGACCGAGGCGGTCTGCAGCAGTTTTTCGATCGGCTCGGACGGCGCCGCGGCTTCCTTGGCGCCACCGGCAGCCTCTTCCTTCACCGCGATGTCGTAGCCCGGCTTTTCCATCTTCTTCGGCGAGAACACTGCCCCGGCGGTGATGTTCGTCACCATCAGGACCAGGCAGGTGCCGAGCACGGCGCCCATGATTTTATTGAGTTCGAAGGAGTCCATAGTCGGTCAGGCTCCGCGCCGGGAAGGTCGATTGGAAGGCCGCTGAGACGGCCACGATAAGCTTAGGAATCATATGTTCGCAACTGCACAGGCAGCGGGGTTCAGATAACGGTTTGCCCCCGCTCTGGCAACCCGTATAAACGCCACAGGTTTCCACCAACCCCTGCCATTTGCTGCGCCTTTCAGCTGGGTCCAGACCGCCATCTTATGACCGAGACCCACACCCTTGTGCTGATCCCTGCCCGGATGGCGGCGACCCGCCTGCCCGGCAAGCCGCTGCTGGACATCGCCGGGCTGCCGATGATCGTCCATGTGCTGCGCCGGGCCGAGGAAGCCGGAATCGGCCGGGTCGCGGTGGCCACCGACACGCCGGAAATCGCCGATGCCGTGAAGGCCCATGGCGGCGAGGCGGTGATGACATCGGCCGACCATCCGTCCGGTTCCGACCGGATTTTTGAGGCGCTGACCAGGCTCGATCCCGCGGGCCGGATCGACACCATCATCAATCTGCAGGGCGATCTGCCGACCATCTTGCCGGACGATATCCGTGCCGTGGTGGCGCCCTTGGCCGACCCCCTGGTCGATATCGCCACGCTGGCGGCCGAAATCCGCACCGAGGAAGAGCACACCAACCCCAATGTGGTGAAGGTGATCGGCTCCCGGATCGGCGACCGACGCCTGCGGGCGCTGTATTTTACCCGCGCCACGGCGCCCTGGGGCGCCGGACCGCGCTATCATCACGTCGGGCTATATGCCTATCGTCGCGCCGCGCTGAAACGCTTCGTCGGACTTTCGCCCTCCCCGCTCGAACAGCGCGAGAAGCTGGAGCAATTGCGCGCGCTGGAGGCGGGCATGCGGATCGACGTCGCCATCATCGACACCGTGCCGGGCGGCGTCGACACGCCGGCCGATCTCGAAATGGCGCGGCGGATCCTGACAAAAACTTGAACGACCGATCACAGACGAGATGACCATGAAAATAGCATTCCAGGGCGAACCCGGCGCCAATTCTCACATCGCCATCGTCGAAGCCTTTCCCGACGCCGAGCCGATGCCCTGCGCCACCTTCGAGGATGCGCTGGCGGCGATCTCCTCGGGCGAGGCCGAACTCGGCATGATCCCGATCGAGAATTCGGTCGCCGGCCGCGTCGCCGACATCCACCACCTGCTGCCGGCATCGGGCCTGTTCATCGTCGGCGAATGGTTCTTGCCGATCCGGCATCAGCTGATGGCGCCTGTTGGCGCCAAACTCACCGACATCAAGACGGTGGAGAGCCACATCCACGCGCTCGGACAGTGCCGCCGCATCATCCGCAAACTCGGCATCAAGCCGATCGTGGCGGCCGACACCGCGGGCAGCGCGCGCATCGTCTCGGAACGCGGCGACAAGTCACGCGCCGCGATTGCCTCGCGCCTCGCCGCAAAAATCTACGGCCTCGATATTCTCGCCGAGGATGTCGAGGACGAGACTCACAACACCACCCGCTTCGTGGTGCTGGCCAAGGACGCAAAATGGGCGGCGCAGGATTCCGGCCCGCTGGTGACCACTTTTGTATTTCG
>JAQGKA010000012.1 GCA_028290355.1 Tardiphaga sp.
GCCGAGCATGCCAGCCATCAGACAAGCCATCCTCGACCTTTTCGTGCGGCCTCCACCATTACGATGCACGCACTGTGAGATGCTGCTCGCAGGCCGCCTTCAGCCAAATCTGCCAAAGTAGTGCTAGAGCGTCTTCACCACGTTCCGTACTCGCGCCGTATCGATTGACGACAATCATGTCCAAACGGCCCGAGCCGAGTTGTTCATCGAGGCTTCCGCTGAAGCCCTCCGTCACATGCAGCCGTACGGCCGGAGCTCTGACGCTCAGATCCATGAACAGCAACGGAAGCAGATGGCGCGCCATGCTCGGGAGGACGCCGACATGTACCGTGCCTGCAAGGACGCCGGCGGTTTCCTTCACAACAGTTTGCAACCGGTCCGCCTGGCCTAGCAGCAGCCCGGCCTCGGGCTGCACACGACGGCCGAAGTCGGTCAACACGACACCGCGTCCCGTTCGCTCAAACAGACGGTCCCCCCATTCCGCCTCCAGTTGAGCGAGTTGTCGGCTGACGAGCGATTGTGCGATGTCGAGCGTTTTTGCCGCTCTCGAAAGCGAGCCGAGATTCGCAACAAGCATGAATGTCTCAAGTTGCTTCAGGTTCATAGAAATCACTCTTATCGATATCTGATATCCCAGATCTCACACTTACGCATATCCCAGGAAAACCGCTAGGCTTCTTACCGAGATCGTTATCCGAAGAGCGGGCTGACCCGCCGCGTTTGCTCAACCTGAGCAAGTGCAAAAACTAGGCAGGAAACATGAGCGAACGGACTTTTCGATTCGTCCCCTATAGGAGCGGCTATTCTGCATCTGCCGTCGTATTGGGCCGCGCGCATCACAATTTCCCTGAGCAAGCCCAGCACTCAGCGCCTTCTCAAATTTTGTGCGCCGCAATGAAGCCGTGCGCCGCGCAAAATGGGCCTGCAGCACGATGAAAATGCTGACCAGGAATCTCGATCTGTCCGGTCGGACGGATGCCGACCTTCTTAATCCGTCTTCGGTCGCCGTCATCGGCGCCTCCGACAATCCGAACAAGGTCGGCGGCCGTCCCATCCATTACATGCAGAAATTCGGCTATTCCGGCCGCATACTGCCTATCAACCCGGCGCGTGAAACCGTCCAGGGCTTGCGGTGCTATGCGAGCCTAGATGAGCTCGATGAAGTTCCGGAAGCCGCCATCATCGCCGTTGCGGGGGAGGATGCGTGCGAAGCGGTGCGACGCTGCGCCCGGTTGGGCGTATCGCTCGCCATCGTCATGGCGTCCGGCTTCGCCGAAATAGGACCCGCTGGGCGGCAGTTGCAAGATGACCTTGTAAGCTACGCGCGAGCGCATGGAATGCGGTTGGTTGGTCCGAACGCGCAGGGCATCGCGAATTTCTCCAGTGGTGCCGTGTTGAACTTCAGCACCATGTTCATGGAAGTACCGCCGCAGGATGGGCCGATCGCCATCGTGAGTCAGAGTGGAGCGGCAAGCGTCATGCCCTATGCGCTGCTGCGTGAACGCGGGTTCGGCGTGCGGTATTTGGCGGCGACTGGTAACGACGCCGATCTCGGGGTCTCGGAGCTCGTTCGTCAGATCGCTTCCGACGAAGATATCCGGCTGATTCTCGTCTATGTGGAAGCGGTCTCGAACCCTGACATGCTTTCCGAAGCCGCGAGAATTGCTCACCAAAGAGGCGCGCATCTCGTTCTGCTGAAGGGCGGCAGTAGCCAGCGGGGCGCAGCGGCAGCCGCTTCCCATACCGGCGCGATGGTCGGCGAGGACGGCGCCCTGGATGCCTTCCTGCAGCGTCATGGAATATGGCGTGCGCATGATGTCCACGAAATGATCAATGCGACGTCGCTGTATCTCGGCGGCTTTCCGCCTCAGCAAGGTCGGACGGTCGTGATGAGCCACAGCGGAGCAGTCGGTGTCTTGTGTGCAGATGCCGCCGAACGCGCGGGCCTGCCTTTGACCAACCTGTCCGAGCCGACGCTCGCGGCTCTTAAAGAGATCATCCCGAGCTTTGCCAGCGCCGCAAACCCGCTCGATGTGACCGCCTCACTTCTCGGCAACAAAACCATGTTTCCGCGCGTGCTGGGCGCGCTCGGAACGGATCCCGGCGCGGACATGTTCTTGATTGGTGTTCCCGTTGCGGGCCCCGGTTACGACGTGCCGGCCTTGGCACATGATGCCGCCAGGTTCATGAACGAGTCTCGCAGACCAGTCGTCGTGGCCGCGCCGCAGGCATCCGTTCGCTCGCATTTCGAGGAGCAAGGCGTACCGACGTTCACAAGCGAGACCGATGCGGTCGATGCGCTCCATCAGTATTCTCGGCAGTGCCGATCGGTCGCCCCGACCAACTCTTCCGGAACGGAGGCGAGCCACGTCCCGCATTATGGCCTCCTCGACGAAGCGGACAGCTTGGCGCTGCTGGCCAAGTTCGGAATTCCCGTCGTCGGACACGCCGTTTGCAACGATGCAGATCAAGCCGCAGCGGCCGCGGTCGAACTTGGCGAACGGGTTGTGATCAAGGGGTGCGCCGCACAGGTGCCCCACAAGAGCGAACACGGCCTTGTGCGGGTCGGGGTGCGTGGGGCGGAAGCCGTCAAGCTCGCAGCGGCCGAGTGTCTCGCGACACTCACCGAACTCAACGTCGAAGGTGGGCGCGTCATCGTGGCGCGCATGGCTAAAGGCATTCACGAATTCATGCTTGGTGCCGCGGTCGATCCCGTATTCGGGCCCCTCGTCATGATCGGGGAGGGCGGAACGCTGGTCGAAATGCGCCACGATATCGTCTCGCTCCTCGCTCCGTTCACAGTCGAGGAAGCACTGGAAGCGATTGCCAAGCTCCGGATCGCGCCCGTTCTGAAGGGCTTCCGCGGCCAGCCAGCGCTCGATGCCAAGTCACTTGCCGAGGCCGCGACACGTCTCGGCGAATTTGCAATTGCGTACCGCAACACGCTGGTATCGGTCGATATGAACCCGGTCATGGTCATGCCGGAAGGCGATGGCGTCGTCGTCGTCGATGCCGTCCTCCAGTTCGGGGGAAAGGCATGAGCGACCTCGTTCTCGTTAAAATGGACGGCGACGTCGCGCTTGTGACACTGAACCGTCCCGAGAGCATGAACGCGGTCAATCATGGGCTGCGTCAGGCGTTGATCGAAGTGCTCGGGAGGCTGAACGTCGACCCCACCGTGCGCGCGGTCGTGCTGTCAGGCGCAGGCGATCGCGCATTCTGCGCGGGTCAGGACTTGGCGGAGGCGGCGGGTGTGACGCCTGAGGGCATAGCCCCCTGGTTGAATGACCAGGCGGCCATGTACCAGGCTGTCCGCAACCTCGACAAGCCTTGTGTCGCGGCATTGCGCGGCGTCGCCGCCGGCGCAGGCTTCCAAATCGCGCTCTGCGCTGACTGGCGCATTGCCAACCCGGACACCCGCATCGGTCAGCCGGAAGTGAAGGCGGGCCTCGCGAGCATCGTCGGCTCCTGGCTGATGACGCTCCATGTCGGAATGACGCACAACGTTCAGCTCTCCCTCTCGGGAGACCTGATCAATGGCCGCCGTGGCTATGAAATCGGCCTCATCACGGAGTTGACCGACGGAGACGTCCTGGCCGCAGCGTTGAGCCGCGCGAAAGAACTGGCCAAGCGCCCGCCGAATGCCGTGCGGCTTTCGAAACAACGCTTCCGGGCGCTGACGCAGGCGGGTTTCGACGAAGCCCGAGCCGCTGGCGTTCAGGCGCAGATGGAATGTTACGCAAATGGCGAGCCGCAGGCGGCCATGGGTGCGTTCCTTACTTCACGCACTTCAAAAGGAAAGACCACATGATCAATCACGACCGCCACCTCATCGATGGAGAATGGCGCGCCACGCCCGCTGTAGCGCACACCATCGTTCGGGATTCGGCGACCGAAGAAGCTGTCGCGAAGGTATCGCATGGCGGCCCGGCGGACATCGCTGCCGCGGTAAAAGCCGCACGCTCGGCCTTCGTTCCTTGGTCTTCTACGCCAGTTGCCGAACGTGCCGCGTTCATCCGCGCCATCGCCGACCAACTGGAGCAGCGCACGGAGGAGATGACCTCGAGCGTGACGGCAGAAGTCGGAATGCCGCTCAAGCTCAGCCGTCGCATCCAGATCCAGGCGCCGATCGCGGCCTGGCGCACGACGGCCGATGCCGCGGGCGATGCCTTAGCCGATGCTCGTCTCGGCAACTCGATCGTCACCAAGGCAGCCGTCGGGGTCGTCGCGGCCATTACGCCGTGGAATTATCCGTTGCATCAGATCACGGGCAAGCTGGCCGCCGCGCTGGCGGCGGGTTGTTGCGTGGTTCTGAAGCCGTCCGAATTGGCACCGAGCGTTGCTCAGGCTCTCGGCGAAGCGATCATCGCATCGGGGCTTCCGAAGGGCGTCGTGAACATCGTGTTCGGAGACGGAGCCACGGGCGAGGCGCTTGTCGCGCACCCGGACGTCGACATGGTTTCGTTCACAGGTTCGACTGCGGTGGGGCGGCGCATCGCCTCGGCGGCCGGCCAAGCGCTGAAGCGCGTGGCATTGGAATTGGGCGGGAAGTCCGCCAGCATCGCGCTTCGCGGCGCCGACCCGGCGATCGTCGCGCGCCATGCGGTGTCGTCCTGTCTGCTGAATTCCGGTCAGACCTGTAGTGCGATCACAAGGCTCGTCGTTCCGCAGGAAGAATATGACGTCTATCGCGGATTGCTCAAAACGGCGGTCGAAAAGATGCGTGTCGGCGATCCCCGCGATTCCGACACCCGCGTTGGCCCACTGGTCTCTGCGGAACAGAAGAAGCGCGTAGAAGCGTTCATCTCTGAAGCCTTGGAGCAGAAATTTGACGTCATCAGTGTCGGTGGCGACGATGCGGCCCCGACGAAGGGTTTCTACGTCGAGCCTGCCATCTTCGGACGCGTGCCGATCGCTTCCCGACTGGCGCAGGAGGAAGTTTTCGGTCCCGTTCTGACGGTGCAGACCTACTCGACCGACGAGGAAGCCGTCGAAATCGCTAACGGTACACCCTACGGGTTGGCCGGCGCCGTCTGGGGAGCCTCCGCCGAACAAGCTCAATCCGTCGCCCAGCGCATGCGCGCCGGGCAGATCGACGTGAACGGCGCTCCGTACAACGCGGCGGCGCCATTCGGAGGATTCGGCTCGTCTGGAATCGGCCGCGAAGGCGGCGGATACGGCATCGAAGAATTCATCGAACTGCGATCCATCCAGATTCCCGCTGCGGCCGCAAGCTGACGCTCAAAGGAAAGTACATGTACCAACAACTCGAAATTACCCGCGCGGGCGCCGGCGACCAGGTGGCGATCGTCTGGTTCAACCGTCCCGACAAGATGAACGCACTGACGAAAGTCATGGAGGCGGAGCTTCGCAGCGCGTTCGCGAGCCTCGACCGGGACGATTCAGTGCGGGCTATCGTGCTGACCGGTAAAGGCCGCGCCTTCTGTGCCGGCATGGACATCGCCGAACTCGAAAATCTTCCTCCGGGCGACATCCGCGACGCGGACTGGATGCGTCCGTATGACATGAACCGACGCGCCGACTATCAGAGCCGATATTCGTACTTCCCAGCGATACGGAAGCCCATCATCAGCGCGATCAACGGCGCAGCGGCCGGTCTCGGCCTGGTGTTTGCCCTGTATTCCGACATTCGCTTCGCAAGCGACAAGGCGGTCTTTTCGACGGCGTTTTCCAAACGCGGGCTGATCGCCGAGCACGGGATCGCGTGGATGCTGCCAAGAGTCGTAGGCCCGGGGTTCGCAGCGGATCTTCTGTTCTCTGCTCGAAAGGTGAATGCCGAGGAAGCCCTGTCGATGGGTCTCGTCGAGCGCCTTATGCCCGCCGAGACGCTCATCGAGCGCACAATCGAATACGCCAACGATCTCGCTGCCAACGTCTCGCCGCGGTCGATCAAGGTCATCAAGCAACAGCTGTGCGAGGTGCCGTTCCAAACATTGAGCGAAGCGATCTCCCTGGCCAACCGCGAGATGTTCGACAGCATTCAGAGCGACGATTTCAAGGAAGGCGTGGCGCACTTTGTCGAACGCCGGCAGGCGCAATTCACCGGCAAGTAGATTTTACAAAGGTAAACGAAGCGCGAGATTTCGCGCGCTTCGTTCGATAAATGGCCACCAGAGCCTTACTCGATCAGAGGATACGATCAAGATGACTATCGATATTGCTGTCGCGAACGGAATTGATGGCTCGCGGGCTCAGACAGGCGATGCCGTCTTCAAAAAGATTGCGTGGCGATTCATGCCGCTGCTGTTCATCTGCTACGTGGTCGCATATCTGGACCGGGTGAATGTCGGCTTTGCGAAACTGACAATGTTGAGCGATCTCGGCTTCAGCGACGCCGCGTATGGCGTCGGAGCAGGCATCTTCTTCATCGGCTACTTCATGGCCGAAGTACCGAGCAATCTGATCTTGCACCGGGTGGGAGCCCGCCGTTGGATCGCCCGTATCATGATCACCTGGGCCGTCGTGTCGGCATCGATGGCCCTGACACAATCGACCACCGTCTTCTACATCCTGAGGTTCTTGCTGGGTGTCGCGGAAGCGGGGTTTCTACCGGGAATTCTGCTCTATTTAAGCCAGTGGTTCCCTGCGCATCGTCGGGGCAAGATGGTCGCGATTCTGATGGCAGGAAATCCGGTGTCCGGAATTATCGGCGGACCCGTATCCGGCTACATCCTGCACTCCATGAATGGAGTGCAGGGGCTCGCGGCGTGGCAATGGCTGTTCATACTTGAAGCAATTCCGGCGGCGATCCTCGGCGTTGTCGTCCTGTACTTCCTGACGGACAAGGTGGGCGAGGCGCGTTGGCTGCATGATGACGAAAGAACTGTGGCAGTAGCCGAGCTCGAGGCAGATGCCGTCAACATAACGCATAGTTCTGTTCGATATGGTCTCACCGGCGGACGTGTGTGGCTGTTGTGCGTCATACTGTTCTTTATTGTGATGGGCACCAGCACTATCGGATTCTTCCAGCCGACCATCATCAAGAGCGCTGGCATATCGGATCCTTTGACGATCGGGCTTTTGACGATCATCCCCTACGTTGCTGCACTGTTTGGCATGTTCTGGGCGGCACGCAGTTCGGACCGTCAGCGCGAGCGCCGCTGGCATGTCATCATTCCCGTCTTGATCGCAGTTCCGGGATTTCTTATTTGCGCCGTTTTCGGACAGGGTAGTCCTTTGCTCTCCATGATCGGCCTCACCATCGCAACGGCCGGCATCATTACTTCGCTACCGATGTTCTGGGCGCTGCCGAGTTCCTTTCTCGGGGGCGCCGGTGCCGCGGCAGGAATCGCCCTGATCAACTCGACCGGAAATCTCGCCAGTTTCGTCGGGCCATCGCTGATGGGATGGTTGCAGGGGCTCACACAATCGCTGACGTCGGGTCTGGCCATCGTGGCGATCTGCCTGCTGATCTCGGTGGTGATGATCCTGCTCTGGGTGCCGGCACGTCTCGTCAATCACTAAAGGCGCCAGACGTTCGCTAAGTGTGCTGAGCCTGGAATGGCCCGCTCTGGAGCATTCCGGTCTACGACGTAATCAAATTGAAGGAGTGGGAAAGCGCGACCATATGTGACGGCCACAAAAGTCAGCAGAAATAATCAAAAAAGAAATCCGGAGGATAAACCATGTTTGTGAGACCTATTCTGGCGCTTGCGATCGGCGTCGTGGCTTTCATTGGGGCGGCCATCCCGGCCAATGTCGCCAGAGCGGACAACTACCCATCGAGACCTATCCGACTGATCGTTCCATTCCCGGCTGGCGGGCCAACGGATGTACAGGCACGGATCGTCGCGCAGGAAATGAGCAAAGCGTTAGGCCAGCAGATCGTCATCGACAATAGAGGCGGCGCGGGCGGAAACATCGCAGCAGAAGCTGCCGCAAACTCGGCGCCGGACGGCTACACAATCTTCTTTGCAACCGGGGGAACGCACGGCATCAACCCAAATCTCTACAAGAAGATACCATACGACGCGGTAAAGAGCTTCGATCCGGTCGTCCTCATCTCGACATCGCCCAATATATTTGTTGCAAATCAGAAATTTCCGGCAAGCACAATGGCCGAGCTCATCGAATACGCGAGAAAAAATCCCGGAATAGTCAACTATGCCACTGCGGGCATCGGCGCGACGACCCATATGGGCGCAGAGCTTCTGCAATCGATGACAGGCATCAAAATGGTGCACGTGCCGTACCGCGGCGGCGGGCCGGCCATGAACGATCTTCTGGGAGGCCAAATTGAATTGATGGTAGACGGTCTTCCCTCTGCCATGCCGCATATCAAGGCCGGCAGCATCAAAGCGCTGGGTCTGACCACGTCCACGCGGGCGGCCAGCGCCCCCGAAATACCGACGGTCGCTGAAACTGTGCCCGGCTATGAGACGTCCGCTTGGTTTGGCCTGGTCGTGCCGAAAGGCACTCCGAAAGAAGTGATCGACAAGCTCAACACAATTGCAAACGCTGCCTTGAAAACTGATCTGGTAAAAACTCGTTACGCCGAACTCGGTGCTGATCCCGTCGGCGGATCAGCACAGGATCTGGAACGTCAGATCACGTCCGAGCTCGCAAAATGGGCCGAAGTGGTGAAGGCCACCGGAGCCCACGTCGATTAGTGCAGTTTTCGTGTACCAGGATAGGAGCGAAGTTTGAGCGAGCCACTGTCAATTCTGGCCCTCCGCCGTGCAAGCGTTCGCTCAACGATCTGTCCGCATGACGTGTCCAGGGGAAGCAACAACGAAGGGTAAAAAATGAAGGTCGTTCGAGTCGACGCAAGTGTTCATTCCATGCCTTTCGAAGGCGTTGCGGTTACGCAAGGCGTTGGTAACATGGTCAAACGAGATCTTGTGCTGGTGCGGGTGACTGCCGAGGATGGCACCGTTGGATATGGCGAATCGCACATGGGCCTCAACCCGACCGCAATCGCCGAAGTGATCCGACACAGCATGGCGCCTCTCGTCATCGGTTCCGACCTTTTTGATAGCGAGGATATCTGGCACCGAATCTCTCGCCATCAGATTGTCACGCACGGGCTCGGTGCCGGTAGCGTCATTGCGCTCAGTGGGATCGATATCGCCTTATGGGATCTCCGCGGGAAAGTGTTGGGCCAGCCGGTCTATCGCCTTCTCGGCGGCGCCAAGCGCAGGATCCGAGCTTATGCCGGCGGAATGGGGCTCGGTTGGCAGCCGAACGAAGATCTTGAGCGCGAGGTGTCCCGGCTCGTCGATGAGGGCTACACGGCAATCAAGTTGCGCGTCGGACAGGACGTTCAAGCTGACGCAAGTCGGGTACGGCACATCAGGCGGGCCTTCGAACGGCTCGATATCGCAGTCGACGCCGCGACGCGTTACAATTGGACTGATATTGGGCCAGTGATCCGCTATTGCGAAGACAACGCCGTGATGTGGCTTGAAGAGCCCTTCACCCCGGACAACTTGACCGCCTATGCCGACCTTCGCCGAGCGACGCGGATCCCGATCGCTGCGGGAGAGAACCACTATACCAAGCACGCCTTCCGCGATCTCATGGCTGCCGGCGCAATCGACATCGTGCAAGCCGACTGCACCAAGGCCGGAGGCATCACAGAGCTCAAGAAGATCTCGGACATGGCGGCGGCATGGCACCGGCCCGTCGCGCCTCACACCAGTCAAAGTATAATCAGTACGGCGGCCAACGTGCACCTGCTATGCGCGATTCCGAACAGATTGATCTATGAGGCTGATATTTCGTCCATCAATCCTTGGCGAGATCGTCTGGCAACAAATCCCCTGGTGGTGAAAAATGGATTCATTGAGCCAAATGATGAGCCCGGGCTTGGCGTCACAATCAACGAGGATATTCTGGCGGGCTACCCTGCCATAGCTGGCTCATCGTACGTGCCGCCGAATTAGGCGGCCGCATTCTCCCACTAAGGAATAACTCTGTAAGAGCTAAAACCTCAGTGCGAGACAGTTGTTCGGTAATGGCGCTTAAGCGAAATGATGCGAGGCCGCATGCAAGGTCAATCAGCGTACCAGCAGTGTGACGGCGAGCGGCACAAGCAAGGACGTTACCAGCGCATTCAGGCTCATTGCGATCCCGGCAAAAACTCCAGCTACCGCATCGACTTGAAAGGCTCGCGCGGTGCCGATGCCGTGTGACGCGAGGCCGACCGCAAAGCCGCGAGCGCGGAAGTCCGTGATACCCATCCGGTTCATCAGCGGTGTGACGATCATGGCGCCCATGATTCCTGTCAGAATCACAGCGACCGCGGTAAGCGAGGCGTCTGCACCGAGCGATTCGCTAATTCCCATAGCTACGCCCGCTGTGACCGATTTCGGGGCCAGCGACAGCACGACGGAGCGTGGTAAGCCGAGTGCTTGCGCTAATAGGACTACCGACACGATGGCAGTGGCACAGCCGACCGCCAGCGCCACCAGCATGGGCAGGATCGCCGATGCTACGACTCTACGGTTCTCATAGAGCGGCACCGCGAGCGCCACCGTTGCTGGTCCCAACAGGAAATGCACGAACTGCGCGCCGCTGAAATACGTCGTGTAAGAGGTGCCGGTCACCAGCAGAAAAGCTGCGATGACCCACATCGAATGGAATACCGGGTTGGCGAACGGATGCCGCCCTGAGGCCATCGAAAGCGCATCTGCGGTCGCGTAGACCAAAAGCGTCACAGTGAGCCACAAGAGCGGTGTTTGAGAGAGATAAACCCATAGCGAAAATGGATTTGAATTCATGTCGCGGGCCGGTTACCAGCCATAAACCGGCCGACGAGCAGAAAAGTTGCAACCGTCACCAGCAAAGTGACAACAACGGAGATCGCGAGAATCGCAGCAATGGCTATGCCATGCTCGGCTAAAAGATCTAGCTTCTGGACAATGCCAACGCCTGCAGGCACGAATAAAACTGACAGATGCGCCAGCAAACCTTTGGCGCCGGCCTCGACTCCATTACCTTGAAGGGGTCCGTGCGCCAAACGTGTGAAACGGTCGCGCAAGAGCAGCAAGATCAATAGCAACATCATTCCGACGACCGGTCCGGGCACAGGCACCGCAAGACTATGAACAAAGATCTCGCCTACCAACTGGCACAGCAAAATCAGACTTAAGCTCGCGATCATGGGCTGTCCGTGGCAATCCGGCTGATCCCCCCAACAGGCGAGTTTCAGCAATATCTCTCAAAAAGTTGCGTCTATATCAAGAGATTGGACGCGAGATGAAATATCAGCTTGTCAGACGATTGCGTGGCCCGTCGATCGACTCGGGCGGCCGTTGAGAGCCGACCGATCTGAAGCCGCTTGAGTCTCTTTCTTCGATCGGCACGGGCGTGAAGGCGCGGTGACGGCATCTAGGGACCGCTGCTCTGTTCGGTCTAGGGCTGGTACGCCGGCCACCAAGGGGCAGGCTCCTAATCCCAGGTCTCCAATCCGCCCTGGTTCTCGACGCGATGAAAAGCGCTCCGCGGACTAGTTGTCTTAGCCATGCTGTATCGACCGTCGTCGCAGCACATCCGTTTGACGGTATCTTGATGCACGCTCTCGGCGCGGACCATTGTTAGGTGGGGCGAGGAAATGGCCTCTGTCCGACTGACCGCTTCGCCGATGAGCAGCACCACAACGGCGGTGGAAGGCCGGCTTGGCATCGTAGTCTTCTATTCGGTTGGTCTTTTCACAATAAGCGCATCAACCGTGGTGATACGGTTCGCGCCACAGATCAACGGGTTGAAATCCATTTCCGCAATTGTCACGCGGTGATCGTCGGCGAGTTCCGAGACGCGCGCCACAATCTCGCTGAGCGCATCGATATCGATTGCCGCGCTGCCGCGAAAGCCGGTCAGCAATGTCGCGCCCTTCAGACCGATAACCATGCGTCGCGCTTCTGCGGCTGAGACAGGAGCGATTGCAATGGCGACGTCTTTCAGCAGTTCGACTAGAATTCCTCCCAGTCCGACCATCACCAGCGGGCCGAACAGCGGATCGTTGCGCACGCCGACCATGACCTCCACGCCCTTAGGGATCATCGGTTGGACCAGCAGTCCGTTGATGCGCGGTGTCGGAACGATGGCGCGCGCGCGTTCGAACAGAAGACGCCCAGCATCGCGGACATCCTGCGCATTCTGCACGCTGAGGCTGACCACGCCGGCTTCCGTCTTGTGCATGATGTCCGGGCTCTCGATCTTGAGCACGACGGGATATCCCAGACGATCGGCTGCGACCACAGCATCATCGGCGGTCGCCACCACAGCCTCTTCGACCACGGGAATGCCGTAAGTGGCGGCGACGCGCTTGCTCTGGCTCTCGGTCAACGCCGCCTCGGTGGTGGCGTTCAGGATCTCGGCTGCGCGTCCTGCAGCTTCCGGTGGGGAGCACCGTGCGGCCGGCTTGTCGGGCACCATGTGACGCAAGCGTTCGCGCTGCTGCCAAGCAGCCAGGGTGGCAAAGCAGCGATCCATGCCAATGAACAACGCAAGATGGCTGTCTCGATGGGTTTCGATCGTACCCGGGCCGCCAAGCCAGGCCGGCGCCCAGACGTTGCAAACGATCTTGCCATGTTTGGCGGCGGCGCGGCCGAAGACGGGGAGCCGGGAGGTGGCGGATTCGTAGGCATAAGCGTGCGACGTCACCATCGCGCCGAATTGCCCGTCAGCCATCAAAGCATCGACACAGGTATCCAGCGCGGCCATGTCGTTCATCAGTTGCGCGGTAACGTCGCAGGGATTTCGCGGCGAACCGAAGTCCGGCACGTGGGTCGCCAGCAGCTCGCGTGCGTGGGCATCAGGTTGTGGCAACGGAATGCCGTGCAGTTCGGCCTTGTCTGCCGCCATGATAGTGGCGCCCCCAGAGGTCGCGATCACGGCAACGCCATCCGCTTTGGGAGGCGGCGCCTTCGCGAAGAACGCGGCGGTCTCGATCAGATATTCGAGCCGATCGACCTGGATGACCCCGGCGCGCGCGAACATCGCGGCATAGGCTTCGTTCGATCCCGCGAGCGAGCCGGTATGCGACATCGCCGCGCGCGCGCCTTCGTTACCAGTGGCCATCTTGTACATGATGACCGGCTTGTTGACGGACCACGCAAGTCGCAGGGCATGATCCATGCGCTGTGGATGCGCCATGCCCTCGAATACGCAGACGATCGCCTTACACGCAGGATCTTTTGCGAGGTAGGCGACATAGTCGGCGACGTCGACATCGGCCGAGTTTCCGGCGGTCAGGACATGACTGACCGCGACGCCAAGCTCGGCTGCCTGTGCCAGCGAGAAGCCGAGGGACCCTGACTGGCTGACAATGCCGATGGCATGCGGCAAAAGCGGGCGGCGTGCGGGCATCGCCGAGAACGTCAGGCCGGCACCGATGTCGTAGTTGAGAAGGCCGATCGTGTTGGGGCCGACGAGGCGCATATTCGCGCCACGCGCGAGGGCGACGATCCGACTCTGCTCGGCCACGCGATCGGGCTTTGCCGTTTCGGCGAGGCCGGACGCGACGATCACGACCCCGCCGACGCCTGCGCTCGCGCAATCCTGCACCACGCTCTCGACCATCTCCCGGGGCACGGCGACAAACACGCAGTCGGGTACTTCGCCGATGGCCTGTACCGAGGGGAAACAAGGTCGGCCTGCCACGGAGGTGGCGCGCGCATTCACCAGATGCACCGGGCCATCGAAGCTCTGCAAGTTCTCCATCGCGCGATTGCCGAATGAACCCTTGCGGTCGGAGGCGCCGACGATGGCGACGCTGCGCGGAGCGATCAATCGTCTGAGATCATCCCGGGCATAGGGCGTCAGGCGCGGGGCCAGAATCGGAGCGTCTGCTGTGGTCATGGGAATCGTTCTCTCGCCAGTGCGGCTCGTCATTGAAGTGAGGCGAGCCTTCGCGTCACCATCCCATAGCAGCACGCCGCGTCAACCCATCGCAGTAATGTCGATTTGAGCGAGCCTGCATGCAGCACTGCAGAGTGGCTGCATCTTTGCGGAGGCCATGTTGTGTGCCACAGTCCTTCAATTGCAAAAGTCGACGCCGAATGGCGCGAGATATCAGGGAAGGAAGCTAATATGCCCACGCTCAGTTTTTCTCGGGTGCTCGGAGGCATGGCGGTGGCGCTGCTGGCCTTCGCCGACACTCAAGCGCACGCGCAAGCCTATCCCGATCATAATATCACCCTCGTCGTTCCATTTCCGCCGGGCGGAACAACCGACATCGTCGGTCGCATTCTGGTCGAGCAACTCAGCGCGGACTTCGGAAAACAGGTCGTGATCGAAAATCGCGGCGGCGCCAGTACGTCGCTCGGCGCGCAGATGGTCGCCGGCGCAGACAAGGACGGCTATACGTTGCTGTTCGCCAGCGCGACGACCTTCACGACGAACCCACATCTGCTTCCCTCCATCAAGTACAAGCTGGAGGATTTCGCGCCGGTCGCGATGGTAGTGAAGGTGCCGTTCGCCTTCGTCGTCAGAAAGGACTTTCCCGCGGCCGACATCACGGCATTTCGCGCCTATGCGCTGGCCAATCCGGGCAAGGTCAATAACGCCACGAACGGACCGGGCAGCACGGTACATCTGATGGGCGAGATCGTGGCGCGCGGGCTCGGGGTCAAGTTCCAGCATGTGCATTATCGCGGCGCCGCGCCTGCGATGAACGATATGCTCGGAGGCATCGTCGACAGCAACGTGGAGGCGCTGACGAATTCAGCGCCAAACCACAAGGCAGGCATGTATCGCGCGTTGGCCGTGTTGTCGGAGCAGCGTCTGCCGCAGATGCCGGACGTGCCGACATTCAAGGAACTGGGCTACCCCAGCATTGTCGGTGAAACGTGGTTCGCGGTATTCGCGCCGGCCGGCACGCCTCAGCCCGTGCTGGACAAGCTCAGCAGTTCAATCACACGCGTCGTGAACACGCCCGATTTCGCGAAGCGCATGGAAGCGATCGGCAACGTGCCATGGGCGATGACGCCGGCCGAACTTGGTGCCCATGTGGTGAGTGAACGGGAACGTCTGGGCAAGCTCATTCGCGACGCTAACATCACCGTGGAATGAAAGGCTGAGGAGGATCGCCGACCGCTTGCCTGCGGGGTGAGCGGTCACTAACCTGCAGCAAAACAATCAAGGGAGAAACCTATGAATGCCGCCATAAGTGCACCGGCCGTTAAGGTCGTTCGATCGGTCCAGGATCAGGTCAGCCCGGAAGAATGGCAGTCACGCGTCAACCTTGCGGCTTGTTATCGCCTGACCGCCATGTACGGCATGACCGAAATGATCGCCAATCACATCTCTTGCCGCGTGCCGGGCACGGAGAACGAGTTTCTTATTAATCCCTATGGCATGCTCTATGAGGAGATCGACGCGTCGAGCCTCGTCAAAATCGATGTCGACGGCAACGTCCTGTTCAACGCGTCCGATTACGCTGTGAACGCGGCCGGCTTCGTAATCCATAGCGCGATCCATATGGCGCGCCATGATGTCGATTGCGTTGCGCACACGCATACGGTTGCCGGCATGGCGGTCTCTGCAATGGAGTGCGGGTTACTACCGGTGGCGCAGACCTGCATGCGGTTCCTCCACGTCGCCTATCATGACTTCGAGGGCATCGCGGACAATCCTGAAGAGCGGGAGCGACTTGTTGCTCATCTCGGCAACTATGAAGCCATGGTGCTGCGCAATCACGGACTGCTCGTGGTCGGCAAGACGATTGCCGCGGCATTCAATGTGCTGTTTCGGATGGAGCGCGCTTGCGAGGTGCAGGTCGCAGCCCTTTCCTGCAACACCAAGCTGATCACGCCTCCGCAAGAGGTCCTGCAACAGACTTACGATCGTATGAAGCCGCGCGACAACGTGCCGGGCCTCAGTGGTGAACTGGCCTGGCCCGCGCTTCTCCGCAAGCTCGACCGGGTTGATCCGTCATATCGGAATTGATGGAGGCGGCAGCCATGTCCTGGATGGCCGCTCATGGCGCAAAGCGGACGGTCATGAGGTTGGGGGAGGACGATTTCAAGACCTTTTGTTCAGGGCGTAGTTCACGAAGAAGCCAGAAGTCGGTGTGAGATTTCTGGTTGGTACTTGCGCCGTGAACCGCGGCGCGTTTTTTCGCGCTAATGATGCGGCGCCGGACGCCGAATGGCCTCCGGTGTCATTGTGCGGGCCAAGGCAGCGCCGACCGCGAGAAGCGCAGCGGTGGTGAGAAACACGGCATGGACTCCGAGGTGGCCTCCGATAAAACCCCCGAGCAGCGGACCGACGACCTGACCGGCGAATTGCGACGAGACAAGGTAGCCCAGGATCGATCCCGCGTTGCTGTCGGTGACGTTGTTCCGGATGACGCTGGTGATGCTCGGGAGAAGTCCGCCAAGCGCCAGCCCCATCGCGAAGCGCAAGCCGATCAGCTGCCATGCCGCGACCGCGTAGGCCTGCGGCAGCAGCAGACAGGCGGCGGCAGCCATGCAGGCCGCGATGATGATCCAGGGGTTCAGGCGATCGCCCAGCTTGCCGAGATAGGACGCCGACAGGACGCTGCCTAAAGCGGTCGCTGAAATCACCAGCCCCGAGACGAAGGTGACCTGTGGCTGCGGAACGAACTGGCCGACGAAGATGGTGATGATCGGCTCGATTGACATGTTGGCGAACACGGTGAGCAGCCCCAGGCCAAGCATGAGAAACACCACCCGCCGGTCGGCGACGGACGACCAGCCGCCGGCCTTGCCGCGCGCCGCAGCCGGCCGCGGGTCCTCGTGGATCAGGAAAACCGTAGCGAGGAACGCGAAGAAGATCAGGCTGCCGACCAGGAAGAAGGTTTCGCGGATGCCGATCATCTTCGGAAGAACGCCGCCGATCAGCGGGCCCACCAGATTGCCAGCCATGATCCCCGACGACAGCGTGCCGAGCGCCCATCCCGAGCGGTTCTTCGGCGATTGCGTGGCAACCAGAATCATCGAGCCGGAGGCGTAGCCGCCGACCAGCCCGACGAGCAGCCGCAGCCCGAACAGCTGCCAGATGTTGTCGACGAAGCCCATCAGCGACATGCCGATGGCCATGCCAAGGCTGGCGCGGACCAGCATGATCTTGCGGCCGTAGCGATCGGCCAGCTTGCCCCACAACGGCGCGATCATTCCGGCCGTGAAGAACGCCGCCGCAAAGCAGGCGCCGGACCACTGGGCGATCGCGGCCTGGCCGCCGACGCCGAGCTGCTCGACGTAGAGCGGCAGGAACGGCAAGATCAACGTCAGCGAGACGATGGTCGTGAACGATCCGAACACGCAAACCGCGAGGTTGCGTTTCCAGTAGCGCGACCCCGCGCTGTCGTCCTTGGTTGATTCAAGCAATGTCAAATGCAGATCGCCTTCGTGTACGGCGCGCGTGGCGCGCGGCGGCTTCAGTCCCGTTTCTCCAGCCGCGGCCGCGGTCCTTCGGTGAGTCGGAACCGCGACAGGACGTCGGTCCGGATGGCGCCGCGAAGGATCTTGCCGATGCCGTTTCGCGGCAGTTCGTCGAGCGCGATCATCAGGCGCGGGCGCTTGTAGTCGGTCATCGCCTGCAGTGCGGGCGCGAGGCGCGCTTCCCAGCCGGGCGCCGGGCGCTCGACCGCGGCCAGAATGACTTCGCCCCAATAGTCGGACGGGATGCCGACGACCGCGACTTCCGACGGCTGCAGCGCCGGCGCCAGTGCCCGTTCCACTTCCTCCGGCGTCACCTTGTAGCCGCCGGATTTGATCACGTCGGCGGTGCGCCCGGTCAGGTGCAATCGTCCCTGAGGATCGAAATAGCCGAGATCTCCGGTGTCGTGATAATCGTCCGCAGCAAGCGGCGTGAAACCGTTCGCGGTGCGATAGCCCATCATCAGATGCTGCGCGCGGATCGCGACCTCGCCGGTGTGGCCTGCCGCCACCGGCGCACCATCCTCGCCGCGGATGGCGATTTCGACGCCAGGCGCGGGCCAGCCCACGCAGGCGTCGTCGCCGCCGGCGCCATACCAGGCCTCGGTCTCTTCGGCTTCCAGCACGGTGATCGGGTTGAACACCTCGCTCTTGCCGTAGGTGACCCGCACCACCGGGCCGAAGATGACCCTGGCCCGCGCATACAACGTCGGCTTCAGAACCGCCGTGCCGCAATAGATCGTGCGCAGCGACGTGAACCGCTGTTCGCCGGCGGCGGCCACGATTTTCGCCAGCACCGTCGGCGGCGCGAACATGGCGTCGCATTCGCCGCGCGCGAGGATCCCGAGCACCGTCGGCGTATCGACGCCGTCGAGCAGGATCACCGAGGCGCCCGACGACAGATAAGCGTGGGTCATCAACGATGAGCCGTGCGAATACGGCGTCATCAACAGGACGCAACTGCCCGCGTCGGGCCGGAACGGCAGGTTGGCCTGCAGCAGGATGTTCGCTGTCCAGCGGCCGTGCTGGCTGTGCACGGCGCCTTTCGGCAGGCCGGTGGTGCCGGAGGTGAAGACGACGCGTGACGGCGCGTCGCCGGCGACGGCGGGAAATGCGCGGGGATCGAGCGGTGCGTCGGCAATATCGGCGATGTCCAGCACGATGCGGTCGCCGTCGATGAGATCGCCCGCCAGGCCGGCGCTGGTGATGACGACGCGCGCGCCCGAGACCGCGAGGCAGTGGATGCGCTCCGCCGTGCCGAGCGCCGGATTCAGCGGCACTTCCACTGCGCCCGACATCATGACGCCGAACGTGGCTGCAACGGCGTCGGCGCTGTTGCGCAGCAGGATGGCGACGGCATCGCCCGGACGGACACCTGCCTTCATCACCGCCTGGCCAACCCCGGCGGCCTTGGCGAACAAGGTCGCGTAAGAGGTCGTGTCGTGCTTGTCGACGACGGCCGGCCGCGCGCTATAGCGCAGCGCGACGACGGCCAGATCAGAGGCCCACTGAATCGACTTCAAACCATATCCTCCAATTTGTTCCGGGCCGCAGCCCTAGCCGGGCCCGTAGACCAGGTTCGGCAGCCACAGCGACAGTTGCGGCACGTAAGTGATGATCGCCAGGCACAGCAGCAGCAGGCCCAAAAACGGCAGCACGCCGCGCATGACCTCGGTGACCGGCGCCGACGAGATCGTTGCGAGAACGAAGAGATTGAGTCCGACCGGCGGATGAACCAGTGCGATTTCCATGTTGTGCGTGAACACGATGGCGAAGTGGACGGGGTCGATGCCGATGGGCTTCAGCGCGGGCGCCAGGATCGGCATCACCACCAGCAGCGTCGCGGCGACTTCGAGGAAGCAGCCGAGCAGGAGCAGCAGGATGTTGATGGCGAGCAGGAATTGCCAGGCATGAAGATGATGGTCGAGGGTGAATTTCACCAGTGACGCCGGGATTCCCGAATCGGTCATCCAGTGGCCGAACGCCAGTGCGGTGGCGACGATGATCATGATGGTGGCGGCGCTCTTGACCGCCCCGGCGATGACGTCGAGCGTCTCGCTCACCGGAAAGCCGCGGTAGAAGAACAGGCTGACAAGCAGCGCCACCATGGCGGAGATCGCCGCGGCTTCGGTGACGGTCATCAGGCCGCCGTAGATGCCGACCATCACGATCAGCGGCACACATATGGCCGGCAGCGCGTGCAAGCTCATCCGTACCAGTTCGATTCGCGGTACGGCGGGTTCGCGCGGCAGTTCGTACTTGTAGGCGTAGTAGAACACCCAGCCGAAGAACGTCGCTGCCTGCAGCAGGCCCGGCAGGATGCCGGCCAGAAACAGCCGGGGTACCGACTGTTCCGCGATCAGTCCGTACAGGATCAGCGACAGGCTCGGTGGAATCACGATGCCGATCGTGCCGGAGGCGCACACCACGCCGAGCGCGAAATGGCGTGGATAGCCGCGCTCGATCATCGCCGGCACCAGGATGGTGCCCATGGCCAGCGCGGTCGCGACCGATGAGCCGCAGATCGCCGCGAACAGCGTGCACGACACCACCGTCACCAGGCCGAGCGCGCCGCGCAGCCGTCCGAACCAGGCGATGGCCACATCGACCAGCGCCTTGGCGACGCCGCCGCGGCGCATGAAGGTGGCGGCCATGACGAACAACGGCAACGCCATCAGCGTGCCGGAATTCATCTCGTCGGCGATCTTCTGCGCGATCGCCACCAGCGGCTGCCCGCTGACGCCGAACAGCACGGCTGCGCAGAGCCCCAGCACCAGAAAGATCGGCATGCCGGCGCACAGCAGTCCGAAGAACATGATCAGGAAAAGCAACGTCCACATTGCGTCGGCTCTCGCTCTTGTTGTCTGGCCATCCGGCCCGGAGCGAGCACGGCGCTATCACGTCGGCAGACCGGCGCCTCACCTTGGCAAGGCGTCCGGTCTGCTCAATGTTCGTTGGGAGCGATAACCATGGTGGCGGGGTCGAAGCGGAACAGGAGGCCGTGGAGCTTGATGATGTAGCGCCCCAGCATCAGCACGGCGCCCGTGAGCACCGATGCGTAGTAGATCCACATGGGAAATCTCAGGCCGGTGATGCTGCGTTCGTCGAGGTCGAACGCGACATCCACCATTTGAAATCCGCAATAGGCGAGTCCCGCGCAGAACACAATTGCGACACAGCAGTTGAACGCTTCGATCCATCGCTGCTGTTGCGGACGCAGCAGCCGCAGGATGATATCGGGCCTGACGTGGCCGTCGGTCCTGACCAGCTGGCTGGCCGCCAGAAACACCGCCCACACCGTCAGGTAGACAACGACCTCTTCGCCGTCGATGAAGACGAGGTGCTTGTCCACATACCGGCCGACGACCTGAAAGGTCCCGACCAGCAGAGCCGCTGCGCCCAGAATTCCGATCAGGGCGAGCTCGAGTCTGTTCCAGAGGTTCATCATGTCTGCGGATCAGTGCCCGGCGGTGTTGACGTCGGACTGCACCTGCTTGAGCAGCGCGGGCGAGATCCGCAGCTCCTTGGCGACGGCGTCCTGCGACGGCAGCATCTTCGACCGGACTTCGGCGAGCGCGCTTTCGGAAGGCGACACGTAGCTGATGCCGTTCTTCTCCAGCGTGCGCCGGGCTTCGTTCTGCGCGTTTTCCATATCGTGGCGATACGCCGTGATGTTCTCGCGCCAGAGATCGACCACCATGGCCTGGAGATCGGGCGGCAGCTTCTTGTAGAAGCTCTCGCTGATCATCGGCACGTAGAATCCGACAAACTGATGATCCTCGAAGGCGTACTTGATGCCGGATTCCCACAGCTTGGCGCTGGCAAGACTCTCGTCGGTCGAACTCACGCCATCGAACGTGCCCTGGGAAAGCGCCAGCGGCACATCGGGCCACGCCGTCACGTTCGGCGCGGCGTTGAAGAACCTGGCCCGCGCCGACTGGCCGGCACCGCCGGAATTGCGGATCTTCATGCCGGCCAGGTCGCCGAAGTCGCGAAGCGGCTTTCCGGTGCTGTAGTTGTTTTGATAGCCAAGCGGCAGCCATGGACCGAGCAGCTTGACGTCGAGCTTGCTCTCAAGCTGCTTGTTGATGATTTCGCCGATCTTGCCGTCGGCAGCAGCGTACACCACCGGGTAGGACTGGCCGTAAAACGCCGGCAACTGGAATGCGTCGGCATCGGGCACGAACCCGGTCAGCACCCAGGTGCCGGGGACCGCCATCTCGGCCGCGCCCTGGCGCAGCGCCTTCGCTACATCACGGTCGCGGAAAAGCTGTCCGCTGTGGAACAGTTCGGTCTCGATCCGGCCGCCTGACTTGTCCTGCAACTTCTTCAGGTAGTCCGCCACGGCAATGGTTCGGCCGTGGGTCGCCGAGGTGTCGACGGAGGCCCGGAGCTTGAACTGGGCCTCCGCCGAAGCCTCGCTGGCCTGCAACGCAAACATGGCAAGAACGGCGATTGCGACGCTTCGCATGTGAGTTCCTTCCCTTGATGGTCTGCCGGTTTTTGAGCGAGCGACAGTTGACCGACAGTAGCCGCGCCGAATTCGTGATTCAAGTGAAACGTTTCATATCCTAGAGTTTTACGGGCCCTTCATAAGTCCGCGGGATTAGCCGGCAAGCAACGAATGAAGCGTGCAACGCAGCATTACGGGGTTATTTCGCCTCGTGGAAAGCAACATCGTAGTGCGCCAGACTTCTCGTAAATATGAAACGTTTCATTGACACGTCGATTTCCACGGCCTAGCTTGCCCGAGCCGAGCGGTCGACGGGTGTCCGTCACGAACGCTTCGAGCATTCACCCAAAGGGTGGGCGGCGGAACAGCCGAAAGCATGGAGGGGAACGTCATGAGTGTTACGCGCAGGAATCTGCTGATATCGGGCGCCGTGTTCGCCGCCGCTCTGGCTGGCGCTTCGGGCGCCGCGATGGCCGCCGACCAGGAGTTGAAGATCGGCGTCGTCGGGGTGCTGTCCGGTCCCGCCGCACAGTGGGGCCTGGCGCTCAAGGGCGCGGTGGAGTTCGTCGCTGCGGAAGCCAACCGGGACGGGCTGATCAAGATCGGTGGTGCGCCGTACCGGGTCAGCGTTGTCGCGATCGACAGCAAGTACACCGCCGAAGGCGCGGCGGCCGCCGCCAATACGCTGGCGGGGCAGGGCGTCAAATTCATCATCGGCGCCATCGGCTCGCCTGAAATGACCGGCGTCAAGCCGATCGCCAAACGCAATTCCATGCTGGTTCTGGGCAACAGCTACGCCAAGGATGCGATCGGATCGCAATGGCCGCTGGTGTTCCATGTCGGACCGGGCCCATCGGGCTGGGCCGATCCGATCATCAAGATCGCAAAGCAGAAGTTCGGCATGAAGAGCGTGATGATGGTCGCGCCGAACGATCAGGGCGGCACCGACATCGCGACCGTCGACGCCGATGCCTACAGGAAGAACGGCATTCCTGCGACCGAAGAGTACTACCAGCGCGGCACCACGAACTTTGCGCCGACGGTGACGCGCATCATGAATGCGAAGCCGGAAGCGGTCGATCTCGCCTCGTCGCCGCCCGGCGATGTCGGCATCATCGTGAAGCAATTGCGCCAGGCCGGCTTCGAGGGGCCCATCGGGCGTCTCGGCGGACCGGGCTATAGCGAGATTTCGCGTGTCGCCGGCGGCGACGCGGTGCTGAAGGATTTCTACTGGTACGAGCCGGTGGTGATCGACGAGAAGGCGCAGCAGATCGCCGACGACTTCAAGAAGCTGCTCGGCACCGAGCGGCCGGAGAACAACCTGTTCTTCCAGTGGGTGTCCGGCGCCCGCATGGTGGTCAAGGCCATCGCCCAGGCCGGCACCATCTCCGATACCGAAAAGGTCGCCGCAGCCCTGCGGACGCTGCCCGTCACCGATCCCAACCTCGGGTCCGGCCACTGGATCGGCAAGGAATTCTTTGGCGTCAACCAGGAGCTGTCGTTCCCGTTCGGCGTCGGAATGGTGACCGGCGGCCAGTTGCAGCCGATTGTCCGGGTCGAAGCGGCTACGGGAAAGTAGCGCATCCGTGCAGGGCATCGTCGCAACGAGTCTCATCGGCATCAGCTTGGGCGCGCAGTACGCACTGCTCGCCCTCGGCTTCACCCTGATCTTCGGCATCCTCGGAGTGGTCAACTTCGCCCATGGCGGATTCTATGTCCTCGGCGGCTACATCGCCTATTCGGCGATCAGCTTTCTCGGCATGCCCTATGCGCTGGCGGTGATCACGGCGGCGCTCGGCACGGCTGCGCTCGGATATCTGTTCGAACGTTTCCTGCTCGATCGCCTGATCGACGATCACCTGGCGACGCTGATGCTGACGCTCGGCCTCTACATGATGATCTCGAGCGGCATCCTTATCACCTTCGGTCCGCAGTCGCCGGCCTTCGCCTTTCCGCTGACCGGCGTGCTGCGCGCCTATGGCTTCTACGTGCCGATCGAGAACCTCGTCGTGCTGGCGGTTTGCGTGGCCGGCATCGTGTCGATCTATGCGCTGATCTACCGCACCGATTTCGGCCGCGCCTTGCGCGCGCTCGCCGATGACCGTGCGGTGGCGACGGCGCAGGGGCTGCGTCCCAAGGTGCTGTTTCCGACCGCATTCGCGCTGGCGACCGGGCTTGCCGGCCTCACCGGCGCGCTGGTCACGCCGATCCTGTCACTGGCACCCCACGTCGGTGATCCCGTCCTGGCGACGTCGTTCCTCATCGTCATTCTCGGCGGCCTCGGCAGCGTCGGTGGCGCCACGGTGGCAGCCTTTCTGGTCGGCATGGTCGAGGCGTTCTCGGCGGTCTATCTCGGCGGGTCGAAGGGCGCGCTGGCGCTGTTCGTGCTGGTTCTGATCATGCTGGTGGTCAAGCCGTCCGGGTTGTTCGGCCAGCGCGCGCGGGGAGCTTGACCATGTCCAGGCCAGCCCTTTCCGCGTCGCGCGTCGGCGCCTTTGCCGAGATCGCCAGCATTGCGCTAATCGCCGCCGTCTTCATCGTTCCGTTTGTCAGCGACAATCCGGCGATCTATTCGCTGGCCAACCAAGTGCTGATCGCGGTCACTGCCGCGTTCAGCGTCTACATCATGCTGCGCATGAACCTGATGACCTTCGCGGTGCCAACCTTCATGGCGATCGGCGGCTATACCACCGCGGTGCTCGGTCTCCGGCTCGGCGTCACCGACGTGCTGCTGCTCGGGCTCGGCAGTTTCCTGGTTCCGGCGCTGTTTGCGCTGCCGCTCGGCGCGCTGGTGCTGCGCCTGACCGGCGTGTATTTCGTGCTCGTCACCTTCGTACTGACCGAGATCACCCAGCTGGTGCTGTTCGAGACTCCGGCCTGGACCGGCGGCTCCAACGGCCTGATCGGCATGCCCGTGGTGACGTTCTTCGGCAGCGACCTCGGCGACAACCGGGCGGTATTGCTGGTCACCACCGGCCTTGCTCTGGCCGGTGCACTGATCACGGCCGCGGTGACGCGCACATTGCGTCAGCATTTCGCAGCGATCGAGGAAAACGAACTGCTCGCCCAGAGCCTCGGCCTGGTGGTTTGGCACTACAAGGCATTCGGTTTTGCCGTAGCGGCAGGGGTGTCGGGTCTGGCCGGCTTTGCCCTGGTCAACATGCTGCTGACCGCGCATCCAACGTCGTTCAGCCCGCTCTCCTCGGTGAACTACATCGCCTACGCCATCATCGGCGGCAAGAGCAGCATGCTCGGGTCGGTCGTCGGCGGCGCCCTGCTGGTCTGGGCGGGCGAGATGTTCGCGCTGCGTGGCGAATATTCGCAGCTGATGTTCGGCTTTCTGATTGTGGTCGTGGTGCTGGCCGCCCGCGAAGGCGTTGTCGGCACGGTATCGCGTCTCCTTGGCCGCATCGGTGCGTCCGTGAAGTCCCGCCCGCTCGATCCCGCATCCCTGCCCACGGCAACGGAGTCGCAGCGATGACCGTGTACCAGGGTGGCCTTCTCGAAGTGACGAGCGTTCGCAAGCGTTTTGGCGGACTGCATGTCTTCAACGACATCAGCTTCACCATTCCGCCCGGTGAAGTGCTTGGCATCATCGGACCGAATGGTGCCGGCAAGACCACGCTCATCAACGTCATCTGCGGCATGCTGGCGCCCTCTGCCGGCAGCGTGCGGCTCGACGGCAGGGAAATGACCGGCATGCCGCTGCATGCGGTCAGCCGCGCCGGGATCATCCGCAGTTTCCAGCAAACCAATACGTTTCGCGCCGCCACCGTGCGCGAGAACATTTCACGTGCCGTTCGTTTCAGTGGCGGCGGTGAGGATACCTGGGCGACGATTGCGCCGCTGGTCGATGAATTCGAGCTGTACCCGCAACTGGACGAGCAGAGCGACAAGCTGCCTTACGGCCTGCAGAAGATGCTCGGTCTGATCCTGGCTTTCGCCGTTCGGCCGAAAGTGCTGCTGCTGGATGAGCCGGCTGCGGGGCTCGAACGCCGCGAGCGGATGCGGGTCGATTCGTTCGTGCGCCATGCGCAGACGCAACTGGGTTGCGGCGTCCTCATCGTCGAGCACGACATGGATCTGGTGCGCCGTCTCTGCCCGAAGATTCTGGTGCTGGATTCTGGCCGGGTCCTCGCCGAGGGCACGCCGGACGACGTGCTGTCCCGCAAGGACGTCATCGATGCCTATCTCGGCACCGCCGACGAGGAGGCTGCGTGATGCTGAGTGTTGAAAATCTCGAAGTCCGCTACGGCGGCATCACGGCGCTGCACGGCGTATCCATTGAAGTCGCCGAGGGAGAGACGATCCTTCTGGTGGGGGCCAACGGTGCCGGCAAGTCGAGCCTGATCAACGCCGTGATCGGGCTGGCGTCGGCATCGCGCGGCAACGTCCGCTTTGCCGGCAAGGACATCAATGCGCTGCCGTGCGATGGACGCGCCCGTGCCGGTATGGGCTATTCGCCGGAAGGACGTCGCGTGTTCCCGACCATGTCGGTGGCCGATAACGTTCTCAGCGGCGCTTGCGGGCGCGGCGGGACGGCGCAGCGCGAGGCCTGGAGCTGGCTGTGCGGAATCTTCCCGATGCTAGAGGAACGCGCTGAGCAGCCGGCCGGACAACTGTCCGGCGGTCAGCAGCAGATCGTGGCGCTGGCGCGGGCCATGTGTTCGTTTCCCAAGCTGCTGCTGCTCGACGAGCCGTTTCTCGGATTGGCGCCGGTGTGGATTGAGCGCATCAGCGAAGCGATCCGCCACATGCAGCAGCGCGGCACCACCATCCTGATGACCGAACAGATGGCGCGGCCGGCACTGAGGCTGGCGACGCGCGGCTACGTGATGCGCAGCGGCGAGATCAGGCGCAGCGGCACCGTGGCCGAAATCCGCGAGCTCGCATTGGCCGAGGAATATCTGTGATGGCAACGACAAATGCCACCACGCGCCTCGGTGCCTATGTGTCCGAGACTGCGGCGGGCGAACTCGCTTCCGATGTCGCCGTGAAGGCCGCCATATGCCTGATCGACTCACTGGGATTGGCGCTGGTCGCGCGCGATGAGCCAACGGCAGTCGCCGCCCGCGCCATGGCGACGCCGGTCCCATCCGGACCGCGCACCGCGCGGCTCTGGGCCGATGGCGGTCACGCGCCACTCTCCGAGGCCGTGCTCGCCAACGGCATCGCCGTGCATGCGCATTTCCAGGACGATACCGATCACGATTCCTGGACACATCCGGGCTCGCTGATTTCACCGGTCGCGGTCTCGCTGGGCGAAGCGCTGGACGCACCGCTGCGCGCCGTGCTGACGGCGTTGACCGCCGGATATTCCACACTGAAATGGCTGGGTGCCGGCGAAGCTGTTGCCCGCGGGCTGATCGGACGCGGCCTGCGCACCAGCCCGACCTTCGGCACTATTGGCGCCGCTGCAGCCGGTGCGGCGCTGCTTGGTCTCGATCCCGCAAAGGCCACCCACGCTGTTGCCATAGCGGCCTGTACGACAGGCGGTACGCTGGAGCCGGTGCGGTGTGGTTCCGAGGAATGGCGTGTGCAGAATGGCCGCGCTGCCCATGGTGGCCTGGTGGCTGCCGAACTCGCGGCGCGCGGCGTGCAGGGCGCGCCCGACGCGCTCGAAGGGCCCAAAGGCCTGCTGCGCTCGCTCGCCGGACTCGATCGCACGCCCGACGAATGGCTGGGCGCGCCGGCTTCCGAAACCATGCTCGGCATCATGGCGAAACCGTTTGCGACGCTCGGCGACAACATGTCCGCGGTGATGGCGGCGTGGCTGCTGCACCGCGACGACATCGACCTGTCGCAAGTGAAGCGACTGACTGTCACGATCTGGCGTCCCTACACCGAATATCCCGGCACGTCGTTCAAGGGGCCGTTCGAGCGCATCGTGCAGACTCAGGCGAGCACGGCCTTTGCGGTCGCCGCCATGCTCCGATACGGGCGGCTGGGCTACGACATGGGCGTCGCGCATCGCCAGGATCCCGGGATCATGGCGCTGGTCGAGAACACCACCGTGCTGCCGGATGATATCGGCACACATCTCGACGCCACCGTCGAAATCGAAATGCAAGACGGCGCGCTGCATCGCCGCACGGCGCGCGAGGCGCCAAGGTCCATGGTCTTCCAGGACGAGGTGCGCGCAACAGAAGTTTTCGAAAGCCGCCTTGCCGGCGCCGGGCATCCCGCCGGCAAAGCAAGCCAGCTGGCCGCAGAGATTTTCGCCTCGGCGCGCAACGGTGGATCGATGCCGATCCGCACCGTGCTGGACCGCATTTCGCATTTCCATGGAGACAACACATGAAGCTTGGACTTGAAGGCAAGACAGCGATCGTCACCGGCGGCAGCAAGGGCATCGGCCTCGAAACCGTGCGCCTGCTGGCGGAAGAGGGCGTCAAGGTGCTGGTGTGCTCGCGCCGCGAAGACGCGCTCGCCGAATGCCGTGACGATGTCGAAAAGACCACGGGCGTCAGGGTCGAAACGCATTCGCTCGACGTCACTGACCTCAAGCAGATCGAGCAACTGTCCGACGTGGCGCGCGAGCGCCTCGGCCGCATCGATATTCTTGTCAACAACGCCGGCACCGGCACCTACAAGCCGTTCCTCGAAGTCACCGACGACGAGCTGCAGTACGGCATGGCAATCAACTTCTTCGCCCAGTTCCGCATCTGCCAGCGGATCATTCCGACCATGGTCAAGCAGAACGGCGGCAGCATCGTCAACGTGTCCGGCGAGACCGGGATCATGGTGACCATGCCGCCATTCCTGTCGTCGTGCACCGGTCCGGCCAAGTCTGCCGAGATCCGGTTCTCCAAAATTCTCGCCAACGAATTCGGGCCGCACAACATCCGCGTCAACTGCGTGGTGCCGGGCTTCGTCAATACGCCGGAGCGTTTCGCCAAGTGGGAGCGCGAGCTCGCCAAGCGCGATCTCAACGAGGACGAGGCGGAAGCGGAGCGCACGCGCTGGTCGGAAAACAACTCCATGCGCAACACCCGCTGGGGCACGCCGCAGGAACTCGCCAACCTCATCGTCTTCGCGCTGTCGGACCGCGCCAGCTTCGTCAACGGCGCGGTCCTGGTTGCCGACAACGCGATGGACAAATCGTAGACGGCGTCGCCAGCCGACGCTGCAAAGAGATCAACAGACTATGACGTGCAGGGTGATGTCCGCATCGCCGGCCGGGAGAATGGAATGACTGATATCGACAAGCCGCTTGCTGGAATCACCGTGGTTGAACTCGGCCACAGCGTGGCGGCGCCTTATGCCGGGCTGATCTTGGCCGACCTCGGCGCGCGCGTGATCAAGGTGGAGAATCCGAAGACCGGTGATTATGCCCGCGGCTGGGGTCCGCCGTTCTTCAAGGACACGGCCAGCGCGTTCCACAGCCTCAACCGCGGCAAGGAAGGCATCACGGTCGATTTCGGCAACGCGCGCGACTGTGAAAACCTGAAGTCGCTGATCCTGACGGAAGCCGATGCCGTCATTCAGAATCTGCGGCCCGGAATTCTGGACAAGTTCGGTCTCACCGCCGCGGCCTTGCGGGTCGAAAAGCCGGCGCTGATTTGGTGCGACATCGGTGCCTTCGGCAACAAGGGGCCGCTGGCCAGCAAGCCCGGCTACGATCCGCTGGCCCAGGCCAGCACCGGCATCATGAGCGTGACTGGGGAGGGCGGACGTCCGCCCGTGCGCGTCGGCGTCTCGCTGGTCGACATGGGCTCCGGCATGTGGTCGGTGATCGGCCTGCTGGCGGCCATGGTCGCCCGCGGCAAAAGCGGCAAAGGACGCACCGTCTCCACCTCGCTGTACGAAACCGGGCTGGCCTGGATGACGGTGCCGCTGGCCGGCCATGCGGCATCGGGCGAGGTGCGCAAACCCTACGGCTCAGGCACGGCGGAGATCGCGCCCTATCAGGCCTTCGAAGCCAGCGACGGCTGGTTGATGATCGCCGCCGGCAACGACAACCTGTTTCGCAAGTTGTGCCCTGCCCTCGGCCTCGACGCGCTGGCCCGCGATCCCGACTTTGCGACCAATGCGGGAAGGGTCGGTCACCGCGATCGCCTGATCCCGCAGATTGAAACGGCGGTTCGCCTCCATACAGTCGATGCGCTCGGCGCGATTCTCGATCGGGCCGGCGTGCCCAACGCGCCGCTGCTCACCACCGACCAGGTGGCCGTGCATCCGCAGACCCGCGCGCTCGACATGACGGTGCGCTGTTCGGAGGACGACATCGATCTTGTCGGCATCCCGCTGTCGTTCGATGGCGCGCGGCCGCGGGCACGGACGCCGGCCCCGGCGCTCGGCCAGCACAACGCCATCCTTCAAGCCGAAAGCAGCAAGGAAAAAGTCCATGCGGAGTGATTTCGAAACCATCGCGGTGGAACGGCGCGACGGCCATATCCTGCTCGTCACGCTGAACCGCCCGGAGGCCTCCAATGCGCTGAACACGCAGATGGGGCTCGACCTGGTGGCGCTGTTCGAGCCGCTGATGACCGATCTTGAAGGCTTGCGGGCCGTGATCGTGACCGGGCAGGGCACCAAGGCATTCTGTGCCGGCGGCGATCTGAAGCAGCGCAATGGCATGACCGACGAGGCCTGGCAGGCCCAGCACCTGGTGTTCGAGCGCATGCTCCGTGCCATCCTGGCCTGTCCAATTCCGGTGATCGCCGCGGTCAACGGCGCCGCCTATGGCGGCGGCTGCGAGATCGCATCGGCCACCGACTTCGTCTACGCGTCGAGCAATGCGCGCTTTGCCCTGACTGAAGTCACCCTCGGCATCATGCCCGGCGGCGGCGGCACGCAGAACCTGCCACGCGCCGTAGGCGAGCGCCGCGCCAAGGAACTGATCCTGTCCGGCCTGCCGTTTTCGGCCGAGGAGGCGGAGCGCTGGGGGCTGGTCAACCGTGTGCTGCCGCCGGAGCAGCTGCTCGATGCGACCTTCGCCATCGCCGCGCGCATTGCCGGCAACGGGCCCATCTCGGTGCGCCAGGCAAAGCAAGCCATCCATCGGGGCTTGCAGATGTCTCTCTCTGACGGCCTGGCGTTCGAAATCGAAGCTTACAACCGGCTCGTTCCGACGGCGGACCGCCGCGAGGGCGTGCTCGCTTTCAACGAACGCCGCAAGGCTGACTTTCAAGGCAAATAAAGGAGCGCAACATGCGCGAGAAAGCTTTCGTCCGTGAAGTTGGTCCCCGCGACGGCATCCAGATGGTCAAGATCATCCTGCCGACCGCGCAAAAGCTGGCGTGGTGCCGCGGCGCGGCGCAGGCCGGCATCCGCGATATCGAAGTGACATCCTTCGTGCCGCCAAAGGTGATTCCGCAGTTTGCCGACGCGGAAGATGTGGCCAGGGGAGCCCTGACGATCGAAGGCCTGCGGCCTTCGGTTCTGGTGCCCAACCTGCGCGGCGCGGAACGCGCCTTCGCGCTCGACCTGCCGCTGGTCAACTACGTTCTGTCGGCAAGCGAGGAGCACAATCTCGCCAACGTGCGCCGAAGCACCGAGGACTCGCTGCAGGACTTTGCGCGCATCGCCGCGGTCCGCGACCAGCGTGCCGGCAGGCGTGTTGCCCTCGGCGCGGGAGTTGCCACCGCGTTCGGCTGCACCATTTCCGGTGCGGTGTCGGAAGCGCGTGTGGTAGAGATCGCGGTGCGGCTCGCCGGGATGGGAGCGGATGAGATCATCATCGCCGACACGGTGGGATATGCCGATCCCGGTCAGGTTCGCCGGCTGATGAGCAACGTGATTGCCGCTGTCAGCCCGCTGCCGGTAATCTGCCATTTCCATGACACCCGTGGTCTCGGCCTCGCCAACGTCACTGCTGCGCTTGAGGCTGGCGTGCGCGGCTTCGACGCGTCGCTCGCGGGACTCGGCGGCTGCCCGTTCGCGCCGGGCGCGACCGGCAATATCGACACCGAAGACACCGTGTTCCTGCTCGAGCAGCTTGGCTTCGACACCGGCGCCGACGTCGAGCAACTCGTCGCCCTGCGCCGCGAGGTGGAGAGCTGGCTGCCCGGCGAACGCTTCTCCGGCGCCATCGCACGCGCCGGACTGCCGAAGACCTACCGCACGCCTGCAAAGGCCGCTGCCTGAAAGGATACCCGATGAACTATCATGACACGAGCACCGAAGTCGCCGAGGTCACCGTTGTCCTGGGTGAAGACTTTCACGAGTTGCGCGATTCGGTGCGGCGCATCTGCCAGAAATTTCCCGGCGAATACTGGCGGGCACTCGACGACAACAGCGGCTATCCCACCGAATTCGTTGCCGCGCTGACCGAGGCCGGCTTTCTCGGCGCGCTGATCCCGGAGGAGTACGGCGGCTCCGGCCTGCCGCTGCGCGCTGCCGCGGTGATCCTGGAAGAGATCAATGCCAGTGGCTGCAGCGCCAGTCCGGCGCATGCGCAGATGTACATCATGGGCACGCTGCTTCGCCACGGCAGCGAGCAACAGAAGCGAAAGTACCTTCCGGAGATTGCCTCGGGACGGCTGCGGCTGCAGGCCTTTGGCGTGACCGAACCGAACACCGGCTCCGATACCACCCAGCTTAAGACCCGCGCCGATCGCCAAGGCGACCATTACATCATCAACGGCCAGAAGGTCTGGACGTCACGCGCGTTGCACTCCGATCTGATGCTGCTGCTGGCGCGCACCACGCCGATTGATCAGGTGAAGCGACGCACCGACGGGCTTTCCGTTTTCCTGATCGACCTGCGAGAGGCCAAGGGCAACGGCGTCGAAATCCGTCCGATCAAGGCGATGATCAATCACAACACCACCGAGGTTTTCATCGAGAACCTGAGGGTGCCCGCCGCAAACCTGATCGGCGAGGAAGGGCAGGGCTTTCGATACATCCTCGACGGCATGAATGCCGAGCGCATCCTAGTCGCCTCTGAGTGCGTCGGCGACGGTCGCTGGCTGCTCAACAAGGGCGTCGCCTATGCCAACGAGCGGCAGGTGTTCGGCCGGCCGATCGGGCAGAACCAGGGCATCCAGTTTCCGCTGGCGCGGGCCTATGCCGAACTCGAAGCGGCCGACATGATGTGCCGGCGCGCGGCGGCCTTGTTTCAGGCAGGACTGCCGTGCGGTCCCGACGCCAACATCGCCAAGTTGCTGGCGTCGGAAGCCACCTGGAAAGCGGCGGACACGACGTTCCAGACCCACGGCGGATTCGCCTTTGCGCAGGAATACGACGTCGAGCGCAAATGGCGCGAAGTGCGCATCTATCAGACGGCTCCGATCTCCACCAACATGGTGCTCGCTTATGTCGCGCAGCATGTGCTCGGTCTTCCCCGATCCTATTAAGGAGGCAACCATGCTCGATATCACCCGGCAGACTGCAAACTTCGTTGCCAACTTCAATCCCGCCGATTTGCCTGACCGGTCGCGCGAAGCCGCGCGCACCGGCATCATCGACTGCGTCGGCGTGATGATCGCCGGCGCGGCTGAGCATCCGGTGCGCATCGTGTCGGCGATGCTCGCCGCGTCCACCCAGAACGACGGCGCGCCTGAAATTCCGTCCGGCCGCAATCTCAGCGCATCGGACGCTGCACTGGTCAACGGCGTGGCCGCACACGTGCTCGACTACGATGACGTCGCGCTTGCCGGTCACCCGAGCGCCGTGCTGGTACCTGCAATTCTCGCGGAAGGATGGTCGCTGGATTCCAGCGGCGCCGAGGCCGTGGCCGCTTATGCGGCGGGGTACGAGGTCTGGGCACAGGTCGCCGCGCTCGAACCTGGCCACTATCACGAGCGTGGCTTTCATCCCACAGCAGTAATGGGAGCGCTGGCCACTGCCGCGGCATGCGCCCGGTTGCGCAAGCTCGATCGGGAAAAGACGGCCCATGCCATCGCCATCGCGTCGTCGCTGGCCTCCGGCCTAGTCGCCAACTTCGGCACGATGACCAAGTCGCTGCATGCCGGGCGCACGGCGCAATCGGGCGTGCTGGCGGCCCGCCTGGCCGATCAGGGATTCACCGGCTCCCTCGACGTGCTGGAACATCAGACCGGCTTTCTCCGCGCGCATTCGCCTTCTGGCACTCCGGACATCGAAGACGGAACGATCGATATCGGCGCCAACTGGCGGCTGGCCGAACTCGGCGTCAACGTGAAGCGCTATCCGACTTGTTACGCCACGCACCGCTCGATCGACGGCATGTTGGGGTTGGTGCGCGATCACGGCCTGAATCCTGGCGACGTCAGGGAAATCCGCGTCCACACCGGCGTCACGCAAAAACTGATGCTCCGCAACAGCAATCCGCAGACCGGCCTCGAAGCCAAGTTCAGCATGGAGTTTGCGATGGCCGCGGCGCTCGTCGCCGGCCGGGTCGGGCTTGCCGAATTGACCGATGAGTTCGTGACGCGAACGGACGTCAGCGCCGCAGTGGCCAAGGTCAGCTGCACCACCACGGACGAGATCATGCCTGGCGACCAGCCGTTCGCGCCCACCGACCAGGTGAGCGTCGTGCTGGAATCCGGCAAGGTCCTGACTCATGCGCCGATCGCCCACGCTAAGGGAAGCTGGCAGCTGCCGCTGTCGCGCGACGAGCTGAAGGACAAGTTCATGGATTGCACCCTGCGTGTCCTGAGCCAGGCCCGCGCGGAGTCGCTGTTCGACCAGCTTTGGGACCTGGAGCAGGTTGGATCGGTCCGTTCGTTGCGCGTAACGGCGGACCGGATGGACGCATGATGTCGGCAGCTTCAGGTAGGACGTCGCCGCTTCGCATCTGGCATCAATCGGTCAATGAACTCGATCAGTTCTCCGTCTACAAGCGGGCATTGGAAGTCCATGCCGTCGAAGTGTTCGAAGACGCCGCGGAGCTCGTCGTCCACGGATTGCCGACGGGCACCTATGGTGGCGCCTCGGCAACGGCCGTCCTTGGCAATGCCTATGCCTATCACCGTGCGCTCGGCCAGGTGATCGACAACGCCATCACCGCCGAACGTCAGGGCTACGACGCATTTGTAATCGGATCGTTCAGCGAGCCGTTCCTGCGCGAGATCCGGTCGGCTGTCGATATTCCGGTAGCATCGCTGACGGAGAGCAGCTTGCTCGTCGCATGCTTGCTGGGACGCTATGTGGCGCTGATCTCGAATGCTCCTGCCGTGCAGTGGATGACCAAGGTTGCCGTCGACAAGCACGGCCTCGGCGCGCGCGTGCTGGAAGTCGCGTCCATCGAGCCGGCGCTCGACGAGCCGGCACTGGCGCGCGCCTACGCCGATCCGGCGCCGGTGATCGCCAGCTTCACCGCCGCCGCCGAGCGCCTCGTGGCGCGCGGCGCTGACGTCATCATTCCTGCCGAAGGCGTGCTTGCCGAACTGCTGGTGCGCCACGGCGTCCGCGAGATTGCCGGCGCGCCGGTATTGGACGTGTTCGCGGTGACTTGGGCCTACGCGCTGATGCAGATCAGGCTGTGGTCCAGGACCGGACTTCGTGTCGGCCGCAGCTGGCACCACAGACGAGATGATCCTGCAATCGTTGCAAGGTTTTTTGAGGAGACTGCCCGATGAGCAATGCACCGCGCACGCAAGTGGACGGCGTCTACCATCGCAAACTCGGTGACGTACTCGTCACTGGCCTGAGCGACGGCTATGTCGACATGGGATACGGAATTTTCCGCAACATCCCCGAGGAGGAAACCAAGGCGATTCTGGCGCGCGATCACCGCACGTCTCCGCCGCGCATTTCGGTCAACGCCTTTGCCCTGCGGATGGGTGGCAAGACCTACCTCATCGATTGCGGTTCGGCCGATATCATGGGGCCAACCTGCGGGCGCCTGCCGGCCAATCTGGCTACCGCCGGTATCGACCCGGCGTCGGTGGATGGCGTGTTGCTGACTCATGTTCACCCCGACCACTCCAACGGACTGACGGATGCAGCGACCGGCAGACGGCTGTTTCCCAACGCCGAAGTCATTGTGCATGAGAGCGAGATCAACCACTGGTTCAACGATGAACTGATGGCCAGGGCCGCCGAGCGCCCACGTCGGCGTTATTTCGAGGCCGGTCGCACGCAGTTGTCGCCGTACATGGCGGCCGACCGGGTTCGCACGTTCAAGGGGGGCGAAATCCTTCCCGGTGTCACGGCGATCCCTGCTGCCGGTCACACGCCGGGCCATTCCGCCTACGTCATTTCCTCACAGGGGCAGTTAATGATCGTCTGGGGCGACACCGTCCATGTCCCGGAGATCCAGGTCGCACGGCCCGAGGTCACCATGGAATTCGATACCGATCCCGAGGCTGCCGCGATCGCCCGACAGAAGGTCTTCGACATGGTAGTCGCCGACGACATGCTGGTCGGTGGCATGCATCTGCATTTCCCGGGTTTTGGACACATGCGGCGGGAAGCGGGGAAATATAGCCTGACGGCGGAGCAGTGGGCCTTTGATATCTGAGAGCCGGGTGCGGCCAGAGAAATAACATCCTCCGTGGGGGGGCAGAACTGGCCGTTTCTACAGTGTGGCTGTTACTACGGGTTCGGCTGGCCCTTGAGATGCCGCTTCTGGCTTTTCAGGCTCATTTTTAGGTTACATTGGCGGCCCTGGCCGCAATGGTGATATATCGGCTCATGGCAACTGGCAGAAGCAAGCTGACAATCCGCGATGTGGCGATTGCTGCCGGTGTCTCGACCGGAACGGTGTCCCGTGTCCTCAACTCCAACGCAACGGTTCGCCCGGATGTCCGCCGAAAAGTTCAGCGCGCTATCGATGAACTGGGGTTTGCGCCAAACGCGGTGGCGCGGAGCATGCGTAGTCGATCGACGCACACGATTGGCTGTATCCTCCGTGAAATCAACATTCCTCAGCTCGCGGGCTTCGTAAAAGCGGCTCATGACGCTTTGGATGATGAGGGATTTTCTCTCGTCATCTCCAATTCCGAAGGTCGAGAGGCACGGGAGCGCGAGTTGCTGAGTGGCCTGTCGAGCAGGCAGGCGGATGGGGTCATGATGGGGCCTTACACGCCGATCGAGGCGGATTTCGAGATCTTTTTGCGCGGACTGAAGATACCCATCGTGCTAATTGATCGCGATGCCCCGGAATGGGCGGACGCGGTGATGGCTGATCACGCGGGCGGCATGCGCGTGGCGGTTGGCCATTTGCTCGATCTTGGTCATCGTCGGATTGCCCTGATTACCGGTGAGCATGGCCTTTATCCGGCGAGCGAGCGCATCAGGGGGTATCGCGAAGCCTTCGCTGCAAGGGGCATTGAGTTCGATCCGTCACTCGTTCATTCCGGCAGCTTCTTGCCGGGCGCGGGATTCCGGATCACCTCGGCGACGCTGGGTCAGCGCAATCCCCCGACAGCCATCATTGCGGGCGGCCTTGATATGCTCTCCGGCGTACTGCGCGCCGTTCGGGGCAGGGAGCTTCGAATCCCCGAAGACGTCTCGGTCATAGCGTCCGGATACTCTGAGCTTTCAGAATTGGTGACCCCGCCCGTTGCCGTGATCGGGTGGGATCAAGGCGAGATTGGGCGTATCGCAGCCGGCATGTTGCTCGACCGAATTCGAAGCAACACTCCGCTGGAACCCCGCCGCGTCTTGGTCCCCAGCCAATTCGTTGTTCGGGCGTCGGTGGCCCCACCCAAACGGCTCTCATGACCGAGGCACCTCCCAATATTCCGCAGCCATGCTGCGGTCTACGACCTGGACGTCGGCCTGAAAAATCGTCGGATACGCGCAAACCCTTCGGCGTCGTTGCTGGCGACAAATGGCCGCTTCTGGGCGCTAAGCGGCCACTCGTTGGAATATCGTGTTCAGGTAGAGCGAATAGTTATCTCAATAACATACGAGTTCGTAGTTTTATTCTGAATGGCGCGCCATTCCTGAACAGAGCAGCGAACATGTTATCGCTCGTGGACCGGGTGTCCATTTCAAAACGGACGCGCCTTCTGGGCCGGATGCATCCGCTTTGAGTGGCCCCGCAAGGGGTCCCTTTTTCTTCGGCCTCGGTCTCTGTTTGTTTAACTATCAAACGCTGCCTGAGCGAATTCTTGACTGCTATTGTCCCGCGCTTCAGTGGGGCGAAGCAATTCTGCTGTCAGACTGATGTACCCGAGGCACGGAGCGATTGTCAGGTGGTACACGAGAGTGGTACACAGCGTTCCGACCGGGCTGCGAAGAACCGCTGATTATTTGGGTTTTCTGCATTATCGGAGATGCTGGAAGAGAGTCCCACTCTCTCCGCCAGCCACAAAATAGTGGCCAAAAACCAAGCGAAATCAGCAACTTCTGCAAGTCCCTATTTCTTCTGTGTAGCACCTGAGAGTAGCACCTCCCAGCATTTTTTTCGGGCCGAACGACCGAAATTCGTGCGTTCCAGGACGCCCGATCGCGGCGTCCGAGAGCAACGTCGCCTCGACTCGATGCTGGAATTCCAAACGACCACCAAAACCCTTTCTGCGTGGGGAGCGGTTCGGATGGGTCGCGGTGCGCCGTTCGGTGAACAGGTGGTGAGACGGCGGCATCTGAAGCCCGGGCCCAGCACTTGCTGGCCGGCGAGCCCCGCCAGGTTATTATAATCTGGATTATTATAATCTCGATTCTAATACGGGGGACCAAGCGACTGGTCGCAGCAGCGAAAGCGGGAGCCTGACGCCCAGCGCCGAAACGGGAGGGCGCATTTCGTGGTGCTGCCCCCATCGGGAACTGTCCGGTCGTGGGGATCATCTTCTCGTCACGAGGCGGATGCCGCGGGCCAGCGGCATCTCGATGCTATACCGATTGCAAGGCGGCGATCGCTTGAGCAGGGCCAGCGCGAACGCAGGACGGTTTCCGATGTCCCTTTCCGACGTATATCGTGATCGCCACACAACACCGGGCTGGGTATACATTCAGGGTTCGGCCTCCGAGCGTCTGCTGAAGTTCGGCGTCACCATAAATCTTCGGCAACGGACCGGAAGCAACCGAACCCGGAAATATGGCGGCATCGGCGATTGGCGACTCCTCTATCGGGTCTGGGTCGAGGAGAGTGGAAGGGTCGAAAGCGACGCCCTCAAGCTGCTGAGGCGACATGCCGTAAGACGATCATATCTGAAAGACGGGCGTCCCCAACGGACGCGCGAAATGGTAGACTGCGCGTTCAGCGACGCGCTTGCGGCCCTCGAGCAGAGGTTGACCGAAAGCGAGCGAGCCAGCGGCTGGCGATCTGGCGATGCGGTCTTCTATGAATTCGGGACTGTTAGCGAAGACGAAGATTTGGTGTGTCGGAAGGATCCGCGGGCTCCCGTCGGCCTGCCGGAAGGCTACATCTACTTCCTTCCGACCGCCGAGCTCGAACTATCGGTGCGTTCGGAGAACTGTCTTGCGAACGAAGGAATCGTCCACTTAGGCTCGCTAGTCACCAGGTCGGAAGCCGAATTGCTACGCGTCCCCAACTTCGGACGCAAGCCTCTCAACGAGATCAAGGCGGCGCTCGCGCAGTTGGGGCTCCGCCTTGGCACCGGGATTCCGGATTGGCCGCCTCCCGACTTAGCGGAGCTGTCAGAACGCATCGGTCCGTTGCTCAAGCGGGTGGATGAGCTGTCGCTGTCGATCCGGACGGCCAACTGCCTCGAGAAAGAGGACCTGTTCTACATCGGCGAGCTCGTGTGTTATTCGGCCTGCAATATTGGCTCTAACGCAATTTTGGTGCAGCCGTGGATCATGTAGCTCCGATCAGACGAGCCTGAAGCAAGTCAAGCTTCGCGCGACCGTACATTTGGCGTTTGACCAGCTTGAGCTTGGTGATTTGGCCCTCCGTTTGTCCGTTGGACCAGAACGTTGTGATCGCTGCATTGACCGCAGCCTTGTCCTTGATGACGCCGTTGGCAAAAGAGGAGACGAGGCTTGCGCGTGCGCGTTCTATCCATGGGTCCAGATCTCCGTGAGCCTTCTTGCGGATCATTACGTGGAATGCAGCGATGATCTCGCGAGCTTCCACTAGGAGAGGAACGCCTTGCTCTATCGCTGCGATGGTGACGGTCTCCGACTTTGATAGCGTATCGCGGCCGTTGGTCATCAGGCGGGCAATCGTTCTCGCGGACGGGACGCGCTGCAGGCTCCGAGTATCGGGCGTTTCGGCACGCCGACGGCGTGTCGCCCATTCTGTCACAACTCGCACCGAGCCCCGAAAACCCTGCGCCTTGAGGCAACGCCACAGGTCCGCGCCGTTGCGATGACCTGCAGCCCACTGAGCATCGAGCCATGGCAGGTGGTGATCGAGCGAGCTCTCCCGCATCCTGAACACATCGGATCGCTGACCTCGCAGCACCCTGCGGACAAGGCCCCGGCTATGTCCGGTGAGCCGTACGATCTCCTTTATAGGGACGCCCGTCTCGGCCTGTTTGAGGATTGTCGTGTTGGTGTCCTCTCTCCGAAGATAACCCTCGTACTGGACGCGCTCGGCGGCCGTCAGCAAGTCGGGGTTTATGGTGGCAGAGCCGACCGCGACGCGGACCTGGCGCATCGATTTGCGTACCGCATCCAGGAAGGCGTGGCTGGCATTCTCCATGAGATGCCAGCGGTCAGCGACCTGGATAGCGTGCGGGAGCGCCTTGGCCGCAGCAAGGGCGTAACCGCCGCCACGGTCCCGCGCGACCAAAGTGATCTGCGGGTGCCCCGAGAGCCAGGCCTGCGCGGTGGCTGGCTCTCTGTCGGGTAAGAGAATGATTGGTCGTCGCCGCTCGAGGTCGCAGATAATTGTTCCGTACCGCTGATTGCGCCGCCAGGCCCAGTCGTCGATGCCGATAACACTCGGCGCAACAAAGGGCGGACACCCACGCCTTCGGACCACCCGAAGTAACGTATCGTTGCTCGCGGGGAGCATAAGCCTACGGGCAAGCCTCGCCGCCGGCCGGCCACCCAGGGCTAGGCCGAGGTGATGGACGACCAAATCGAGCCGCGCCGTTCGCCGCGCCCACGGCGCAAGAGCGCCGTCATTGAAGCGTTCGGTGAAAATACGTCGACCACACATAACGGTAACGCAGCGGAAGCGGCGTGCCACGACCACCAGACGAACGGTGCGCCCCGCGAGCGGTAGATCGGTGAGGCGTCGCCGATACCGGCTGTGGATCCGCCCAGAACTGGCTCCGCATCCCGGACAGAGGCTCGTGTCGCTCGTGGGACGGACAGCAATCACGATCGCGGCGCCGTCGCGAACGGCGCTCTCCACGTCAAACCCGCGAGGGACCAAGGCCGACGGACGTAGGGCTCGCTGCATCATG
>JAQGKA010000069.1 GCA_028290355.1 Tardiphaga sp.
GTCTACAGTCAGGCCGATCTCAACGCCGTTGCACTCAAACTCAACACACGGCCGAGGAAAACGCTTGGCTTCATCACGCCGGGCGCTAAGCTTGCACAAGGTGTTGCGCTCACCGGTTGAACCCACCAGAGCCAATTTTGCTAGAGCTCGCAATGACGAGGCCCTTGAAGGCCGTACCGAAATCCCTGTAGGACTGCCGCTGCGGTGATGCGAAGACGCGATGAACGACGTCCGGCCGCCGGGAGTGCGCCATGACCATCACGCGACAGCAAGACCTCACGCCGGCGGTGCTCGACGTGATGGCGCAAACGAAAAATCCGCGGCTGCGGCAGATCATGCTGTCGCTGGTCAGCCACCTGCACGATTTCGTCCGTGACGTCCGCCTGACCGAGGAAGAGTTTCGCGACGCCGCCGCGATCCTCAACGAGATGGGCCAGCTGACCACCGAGAGCCATAACGAAACCGTGCTGATGGCGGGATCGCTGGGCGTCTCGTCGCTGGTCTGCCTGCTCAACAATGGCGACAACGGCACCACCGAGACTTCGCAGAGCCTGCTCGGGCCGTTCTGGCGGCTGAACTCGCCGCGCGTTGAAAACGGCGGATCGATAGTGCGCTCGGAGACACCCGGTCCCGCGCTGTTCATGACGGCCGTCGTGCATGACAAGAGCGGCGCGCCGGTCGCAGACGCCGAGGTCGATATCTGGCACTCCTCCCCGGTCGGGCTCTATGAAAACCAGGATCCAGCACAGGAGAATTTTAATTTGCGCGGAAAATTCAAAACCGACGCGGCCGGAAAATTCTGGTTTCGCTCGGTCAAGCCGGCCGGCTATCCGATCCCCACCGATGGCGTGGTCGGCCGGCTGCTCGAAGCGCAAAGCCGGCATCCGTTCCGGCCGGCGCATGTCCATACGCTGATCTACAAGCCCGGTTTCAAGACTGTCATCTCGCAGGTCTATGCCGATGATGACGTCCATCTCGACAGCGATGTACAATTCGGCGTCACCGCCGCGCTGATCGGACATTTCGTTCGTCACGACGAAGCGCATCCCACTGCGACGGATGTCAGCGCGCCATGGTATTCGCTCGACTATCGTTTCGTGATGGAACGCGGCGAAGCGAAATGGCCGCGGCCGCCGATCAAGTGACTACGGCGGCTAGCCCTTTAGCCAGCGCCAAAGCTTCTCGAACAGCCTGTTCGGCTTCTTGATGCGCTCGGGCGCCGCCACATAAGGCCGTGAATCCATCGTGCCATCGCTGGCGGCGCGCGAGCGGCCTTCCATCGAGGCGAGCACCAGCGGGCCGACCTGCGCGAGAAACGCCTGTTCGTGGCTACGGCTGAGCCGCGCCAGCGCATCGTCGAGCGGCAGCCATTCGACCGCCGTGACGTCCTTCATCAGCTTGCGGACGGGCTCCGCGCCCGCTTCCATGCGCCAGTAGTGCACGATCTTGATGCGTTCGCCGGCGCCATAGGCCAGCGTGCCCAGGAACTCCTCGACCGACGCGTCGTGGCCGGTCTCTTCCAGCACCTCGCGCTGCGCCGCCGCGCGCGGCGTCTCGCCGGCGTCGAGCTTGCCCTTCGGCAGCACCCAGTCGGCGCGCTTGCGCAGGCACACCACCGCGAACAGCGGGGTTCCGCCCCGCTGCACGACAATGCCGCCTGCTGCCAATATGATATCTCGCGCCATGGCTGATCCTTAACGGCTAGCTAACGAATGCGCCACCGAGATCATCCTCGATATGGGTGCGGATAATATCATCGAAGCTGGCTTCCGGCTTGAAGCCAAGCGCCAGTGCGCGCGGCGTGGCGAAGCTGGCGGGCCATCCCGCGACCATCGCCATGATGGCCGGGTCCGGCACGTGCCGGATCCGCGCAACGACAGCATCGCCGGCGACGCGGCGCAGCGCCTCAATCTGCTCGGCGATCGACGCGGGAACGCCGGGCATCATCAGCGTGCGGCGGGCCCCGAGTCGTTCACCGTCGAGCGTCGCGCCATGCAGCAGGAATTCCACCGTCGCGCGCGGGCTGGCGTGGGTTTGTCCAACGCTGTCAGCCACCGGCAACACCGCTTCGCGGCCGGCGAGCGGTTCGCGGATGATGTTGGAGAAGAACCCGGAGGCCGCGGCGTTAGGCTTGCCGGGCCGCACGCAGATGTTCGGCAGCCGGATGCCGACGCCGTCGAAGAAGCCGCGGCGGGTGTAATCGGCGAGCAGCAATTCGCAGATGGCCTTCTGCGTGCCGTAGCTCGACAGCGGCGTGTGGAAGAAGTCATCGGCGATGGCGCCGTTATACGGCGCGCCGAACACCGCGATCGACGAGGTGTAGACAATCCGCGGCTTGTAGTCGGCGATGGCGCGGATCGCCTCGAACAGCGCGCGGGTGCCGTCGAGATTGACCGCATACCCTTTGTCGAAATTCCGCTCGGCCTCGCCGGAGACTATGGCGGCCAGATGGAAGATCAGGTCGGGTCGCGGCGCTATCAGTTTTGCTGCTGCATCCGGCTGAGCGAGATCGACGACGGCGTGGCGCGCAAAGGTCACGCCCGCACCAAGATCGCCGGCGACCGTATCGACCATCACCAGCTCATCGATATCAGCGCCGCCAATACGGCCGTCCTTGAGCAAGCGTTCGCACAGCTTGCGCCCGATCATGCCGGCGGCGCCGATAACCAGAACCTTCATGGTTTAACCTTCAGACCTTGGGCGCCGACAGCTTGTAGATCTCCAGCGCATCGGCATCGGCGCCGCGCGTCGCCGCCGCCATCCGGAACAGTTGCGCGGCAAGCGCGGCCATCGGCACCGGGCTCGCAGTGTCCTGCGCGACGTCGATCACGGTGTCCAAATCCTTCAGCATGGTGGCGATGTGACCGAGCGGCGGCGAGTGAATGCCCTGCGCCATCCGCGGCACGAACAATTGCAGCGGAATCGAATCGGCAAAGCCGCCGGCCAATGCTTCCGGCAAGCGCTTGGCATCGATGCCGGCATTGACGGCGAAGCGCGTCGCTTCCGCCAGCACCGCCATGGCGCAGCCGACGATCACCTGGTTGCAAAGCTTGGTGGTCTGGCCGGCACCGGTCGGGCCCATATGGGTGAAGCCGCGGGCCATCGCCAGAATGTAAGGTCGCACGCGCTCGACGTCGGCGGCGTCGCCGCCGGCCATGATCGCCAGCGTGCCCTCCACCGCGCCCTTGGTGCCGCCCGACACCGGCGCATCGATCCACGCCATGCCGTTCGCAGCCTTCAGGCGCGTCGCGATGGAGCGCGCCGCATCGGGATGGATCGAGGAAAAATCGACGACGAGTTTTCCGTCACCCGGAACGCTGGCGAGGCCGCCTGCGCCAAACACAACTTTTTCCACGGCAGACGCATCGGTGAGACACATGAAGATGATACTGGCCGCTGCGGCAACCTCGCGCGGGGTGGCCGCAGCCTTGGCACCGGCTTCGACCAGAGCCGTGGCCTTGCCGGGCGAACGATTCCATACCGTGACGTCATAGCCGGCATCGAGCAGCCGCCGCGTCATCGGCACCCCCATCAGGCCAAGGCCGAGATAGCCGAATGTTTCCTGTCCTGCTGCTTGCGTCATTGCTGCTCCGTGATCTCTTCTCTCGTGCCGTCGTCCTGCGCCGGATCGACAACCCTGACGTACCGCCGCCGTCGTGCTTGGGCGCTGTCTACGCTGCGGTTGTCGCCGCATCAACGGTGATATCATCCGCCCGGGATTTGCCGCATGTTGCGCCAGCGTGCGAACGATTGTTGGGCAGCGGATCACTTGCCTGATTGTTTGAAGCATGAAAGGCTTTGCCCAGCGGGGCTTTCGATGGCCGGCCGGCCGTCATCAATGGAGTGAGCGGGCATGAAGCTGATATCTTCGAAATGGATGATGGCGGCCGCGATTGCGGCGGGCGCGCTGGCCAGCGCGAGTGCAGCGCACGCGCAGACGATCCCGACCATCAAGGTCGGCTGGACCATTCCGGCCGAGGAATCCAAGTACTGGATGATGCGGCGCCCGACCGAATTCAGCAATCTCGGCAAGACCTACAATATCGAATGGACGCAATTCCAGGGCACGTCGCCGATGACCCAGGCGCTGGCCGCCGGCGCGCTGGACTGCGCGACGCAGGGCGTGCTGTCGCTGGCCAACGGCGTCACCGGCGGTAATCTGAAAGCCTACATCGTCGCGCAGCACGTCTCCGAGAAGCCCGGCAGCTTCTCGGTGTACTGGGCGGTGAAGGACGATTCCCCGATCAAGACCATTGCCGACCTCAAGGGCAAGAATGTCGGCATCTCCGTGATCGGCGGCGGCACCTATGGGCCGTTCAAGATGCTCTTGAAGAAGAACGGCGTCGACGCAGAGAAGGACATCAAGCTGATCGAGATCGGCTTTGCGGCGTCGGAAGACGCGCTGCGCCAGGGCCGCGTCGATGCCATCAACATGAACCAGCCGTTCGCCGCGCGCATGGAAGCCAAGGGCGGCACCCGCAAGCTGTTCTCACTGTCCGAGGAGATGCCGAACATCGTGCATATCCTCGAAGCCTGCCGCGCCGATTTCGTCGACAAGAATCCGGAACTGGCCAAGGCCTATGTGGCCGACCTCACCCTCGGCATGAAGAAGGCGCTGGCCAACCGCGACGAGACCCTCAAGGTCGTCAACGAAACGCTCAAGGCGCCGATTCCCGTGCTCGAGACCTATCTGCTGAAGGAGAATGATTTCGCCCGCGACCCCGGCGCCGCGCCGAACTTCCCGGCGATGCAGAAGATGCTCGACATCTATACCGACGCCGGCATGCTGCCGAAAATGGACGTCATGCAATTCAAGCACCCGACGATCGTTGCGCCGATCCAGTAGGGCTCCGCTTCTTATCCCTCCCCTTTGTGGGGAGGGTGGCGCGTGTAAGCGAAGCGAACAACGCGTCGGGTGGGGGTTAAACACGGACGCCGTACCCGCGGCCCCCACCCCGGCCTCCACTTGCAACCGGCGCTTCGCGCCGATTGCGCGCTCGGCCGACCCTCCCCGCAAGGGGGAGGGATGCTCGCGCTACTCATGCTAAACTCCAAAATCAAGAAACTGAAAGACAAACCGATGAACAAGTGGCGATCCCGCGTGACGACGGATGGACTCGATCGCGCGCCGCACCGCGCCTTCATGCGGGCGATGGGCCTCGACGACGAGGCCATCGCCAAGCCGATGATCGGCGTGGTCAGCATGAAGGGCGAACAGACGCCCTGCAACATGACCCATGACTTCCAGGTCGATGCCGCCAAGGTCGGCATCTCCGAAGCCGGCGGCACGCCGCGCGAGTTCTCGACCATCTCCGTCTCCGACGGCATCAGCATGAATCACGAGGGCATGAAGTTCTCGCTGCTGTCGCGCGAGATCATCGCCGACTCCATCGAGGCCGTCGTGCATGGCCTCGCCTATGACGCGCTGATCGGATTCGGCGGCTGCGACAAGACGCTGCCTGGCGTGATGATGGGCATGGTCCGCTGCAACGTGCCGTCGATCTTCATCTATGGCGGCAGCTCATTGCCCGGCAAGTTCGAGGGCAAGACCCTCACGGTGCTGGATTCCTACGAAGCGGTCGGCTCCTACATGACCGGCGAGATCGACGAGAAAACACTGGAGGGCATCGAGCGCGCATGTCTGCCGACCATCGGCGCCTGTGCCGGACAGTTCACCGCCAACACCATGGCGATGGTTTCCGAAGCCATGGGCCTGACGATTCCCAACGTCTCGATGATTCCCGGCGTCTATGCCGAACGCGCGCACTATGCGTGGCGCGCCGGTCGCCTGATCATGGAGATGCTGCGGCGCCACGGGCCGCTGCCGCGCGAGCTGGTGACGCGCAAATCGCTGGAAAACGGCGCAGCGATCGTCGCCGCCACGGGCGGATCGACCAACGCCGCGCTGCATCTGCCGGCGATCGCCAACGAGGCCGGCATCCCCTTCACCATCGACGATGTCGGCGAAGTGTTCGCGCGCACGCCGCTGATCGGCAATCTCCGCCCGGGCGGCAAGTACACCGCGAAGGACGTCCATGACATCGGCGGCACCGCCGTGGTGATGCGTGCGCTGATCGAGAGCGGTCATATCGACGGCAGTTGCCTGACTATCACCGGCAAGACCATCGCGGAAGAATATGGCAACGCCAACAAGGCCGATGGCGAGGTGATCTACAGCGCGGCAAAGCCGATCATGCCGGATGGCGGCGTCGCGGTGCTGAAGGGCAATCTTTGCCCGGACGGTGCGGTGATCAAGGTCGCCGGTTTGAAGAAACTGGTGTTCGAAGGCAAGGCCCGGGTGTTCGAGGACGAGGAGGCTTGCGTCGCCGCAGTGCGAGAACGTAGCTACGGCGAAGGCGACGTGCTGGTGATCCGCAACGAAGGCCCGGTTGGCGGCCCCGGCATGCGCGAGATGCTCGGCGTCACCGCTTTGATTTATGGCCAGGGCATGGGCGAGAAAGTCGCGCTGATCACCGACGGCCGTTTCTCCGGCGCCACGCGGGGCATGTGCATCGGCTATGTCTCGCCGGAAGCCTTTATCGGCGGTCCGCTTTCGCTGGTGCGCGAAGGCGACCGGATTCGCATCGATGCCCCGGCGCGGCGGATGGACCTGCTGATCGACGACGCCGAATTTGCCGCGCGGAAGGCGGCGTGGGTGCAAAAACCGCCGCGGCATCGCGCCGGCGCGCTGTCGAAATATGCCCGGCTGGTCGGGCAAGCGCCGGGCGGCGCGGTGACGCATCCGGGTGCTGCGGAATGGCCGTGGTTCGATTGAGGTCAGTGGTCATTCCGGGGCGTGCGCAGCGACAGCTGCGCGCGAACCCGGAATCTAGAGATGTTCAAAACATTTCTGGATTCCGGGTCTGCACTCCAGCCAGCTTCGCCGACTGAAGTGCATCCCGGAATGACAAGTAGCGCGAACGCGTCAGTTCGCCGTAGCGGCGCGTAATTCATCCGCAATCGCGTGCGTGAGGCCCACCGCTTCAATGGCACGTCGCGCCGCGGCGACGAGGTCTTCATTGCCGCTGGCGCGCGTGCCATCCGGCAGCAATTCGTTGTTCTCGAAGCCGACGCGGATGTGGCCACCAAGCAAGGCGCCGGCGGTGACGCAGGCGGCCTCCTGCGCACCGAAGACGCAGACGCTCCAGTGTTCGAAAGCCGGCGCGGCGGCATCGACGAAGGGCAGCAGGTCGCTCGGGCTCGATGTTTGTCCCGTGGTGTAGCGGCCGAGCACGAACAGCACCGGCAGCCGTTCGAACGGCACCAGGCCGCGTTGGCGGAAATCGGCCAGGCGCGCGGCATCCTGCGCGTCGTACAAAATGATCTGCGGCGTCACCGCCTCACGCTTCATCCAGCCGAGCAGATCGGCGAAGGCGCCCTCCTCGGTCGCATCGGGCACCAGTTCGCGCAGTGCCAGTGACGCCGCTTCCGGCCTGACGTCGCGCACCACGGCGCGCTGTTCGGCCGGCGCGTATTTGCCGAGCGCTTCGCTGGTGATCTGGATCACGAGTTTTTCGCCAACCGCACCGCGGATTGCTGATATCGCCGCCCTGTAGGCCTCGGCATCGAGCAGGTGGCTGCCGTCGCGATTGCGGACATGGGCGTGGATCATTGCCGCCCCTGCCTCGCGGCAGCGCGCGGCAGTGACGGCCAGTTCCGCCGGCGTCAGCGGCACGGCGGGATGATCGGCCTTGACCTTGCGGCCGCCATTGGGGGCGACCGCAATCGCGACGGGAAGCATGGTTCAGGAAATCGCGGCGATGACGGCGATCTCGACCTTGATCGAGGGATCGGCCAGCCGGGCCTCGACGCAAGCGCGCGCGGGGGCGGCATCCTTCGGCACCCAGGCGTCCCAGACCGTGTTGAATTTGGCGAAATCGCCCATGTTGGGCAGCCACACCGTGACGCTCAGCATCTTGGTCTTGTCGGTGCCGGCGTCCTTCAGCAGCGCATCGATCTTGGCGAGCACCTGGGCGGCCTGGGCCTCGACATTGCCGGTGTAATCGTCCGGCACCTGGCCGGCGAGATAGACGGTATTGCCATGGATGGTGGCCTGGCTGAGACGCTTGCCGGGGACGAGACGCTTGATCATGCGGGAGGTCTTTCGTTCGAAGGGATGGAGAAACGGGCGGGACCATCTCCGCTCGGGCCATCGCCGTCAAGCCGATCGCGAGGCGCTCAATCCGCCGATTGCGCGCGGCGCGCGGCCTTGCCGAACTCGACGATCGCGGCCGGCGCCGGCAGCCGCATCCGGCGGCCGTGCTGTAGATAGAGGAAAGCGACGCGGGTGGGATCGGACAGGTTCCAGACTTCGAGGGCGGTCCGGTGCCCCAGCAGCGTGACCGGCGGATTATGCGCGATCACATGGACCATGACCGTCCACTTGGGTGCCTTCGTCACCTTCGTGCCGCGGGGGCGGGCCTTCAACATGACGTTTTCATTGGCCGCATGCCAACGGGTGCGGGAGCCGCGACGGCGGCCCAGAAGCCATGAAAACATGCGCAAGATGAAGGACATAGGCAATCTTCGGCGATCTCTGGAGCTGCGCGAGCAAGGTTCTGGGGCAACCTTTGCGATCTGCAGACTGGGTCAGCCTACACCCATTTGGCAGGGGACGCGACCGCGCGAATGTTGCTGCGTCTGATATACGTGGCTGACGAATCAGGGATAGACCTGCCGCATGTCCGCTCCCGCCACAGCTCCCGCTCGCACGCCCAAACCCGACATCGCCCCGAACGCCCTTTCCGTCCTGAATTCGGTATTCGGCCTGCCGGCGTTTCGCGGCGCGCAGGAGGAGATCGTCCGCCATGTCACATCCGGTGGTAATTGCCTGGTGCTGATGCCCACCGGCGGTGGCAAGTCGCTGTGCTACCAATTGCCATCCCTGCTGCGCGACGGCTGCGGCATCGTGGTCTCGCCGCTGATCGCACTGATGCGCGACCAGGTCGCGGGCCTGCTCGAGGCCGGCGTCAAGGCGGCGGTGCTGAATTCGACGCTGTCCTGGGACGAGGCCAACGAGGTCGAGCAACGGCTGCTCGCGGGCGATCTCGATCTGCTCTACATCGCGCCGGAACGCCTGCTGACGCCGCGGTGCCTTGCGATGCTCGGCCGCGCCCGGATCGCCTTGTTCGCCATCGACGAAGCGCATTGCGTATCGCAATGGGGCCACGACTTCCGCCCGGAATATATCGGCCTCTCCGTCATCGCCGAGCGTTTTCCCAACGTGCCGCGGATCGCGCTGACCGCCACCGCGGACGACCTGACCCGGCAGGAGATCGTGCATCGCCTGGCGCTCGCCGACGCGCCGAGCTTTGTCGCCAGCTTCGATCGCCCGAATATCAAATACGAGATCGTCGACAAGACGAACGCGCAGACGCAGCTCAAGGCCTTCATCAGCGAGCGGCATTCCGGCGAGGCCGGCATCGTCTATTGCCTGTCGCGCGCCAAGGTCGAGGACACCGCGAATGCGCTGAACAAGGCCGGCGTGCTGGCGCTGCCCTATCACGCCGGCCTCGACGCCAACGTTCGCGCGCGCAACCAGGATCGCTTCATCAACGAGGACGGCGTGGTGATCGTCGCCACGGTGGCGTTCGGCATGGGCATCGACAAGCCCGATGTGCGCTTTGTCTGTCATCTCGATTTGCCGAAAAGCATCGAGGCCTACTATCAGGAGACCGGACGCGCCGGCCGCGACGGCAAGCCGTCCAATGCCTGGATGGCCTACGGCCTGTCGGACATCGTGCAGCAGCGCCGCATGATCGACGAATCCACCGGCGCGGAAGCGTTCAAGCGAGTCTCGATCGGCAAGCTCGATGCGCTGGTCAGCCTCGCCGAAACCGTCAGCTGCCGACGCACCCGGCTGCTCGGCTATTTCGGCGAAGAAGTGATCCACGGCACCAAATGCGGCAATTGCGACAACTGCCTGTCGCCGCCAAAGGTCTGGAACGGCAGCGTCGCCGCGCAGAAATTCCTGTCCTGCGCCTATCGCACCGGGCAGCGCTTCGGCGCGATGCACCTGATCGACGTGCTGATCGGCCGCCTCACCGACAAGATCAAGCAGTTCGGCCATGACCAGCTGTCGGTGTTCGGCATCGGCGCCGAGCTCAATGAAAAGCAGTGGCGCGCGGTGACGCGGCAACTGGTGGCGCTCGGCTATCTGCAGGCGGACAGCGAAGCCTATGGCGCGTTGAAACTGACCGAGACGGCGCGCGGCGTGCTGAAGGGCGAGACCGAGGTGATGCTGCGCGAGGAAACCGCCGGCTCCGGCCGCGCCCCGCGCGCCAAATCTCGGCGCGGCGATCTCGCCAGCCCCCGCACCGACAGCGGCAATCCGGATCTGCTGGCGGTGCTGCGCGCCTGGCGCTCCGAAGTGGCGCGCAAGCGCAACGTGCCGGCCTATGTGGTGCTGCACGATGCTACCATGGACGGCATCGCCACGGCGCGCCCGACCACGCTGGCCCAGCTTCGCGGTATCCCGGGGATCGGCGACAAGAAGCTCGAGCATTATGGCGACGAGCTGATCGCGCTGGTGACGGCGGCCGAGGGCGCTTAAGTCACGAAATACCTATAGGGCGCCGTAACGAAACAAATCTCCGGCCCGACGAAACAATTTTCCAAATTGACGCCATCAGCCTGAAACCGGTGCCGGGTACTCCTGCTTGTAATGAGACGCCGCGCAGACGGCAGGAGGCCGCCAATGAACCACTCCATTCACAGCGCAGATCGCATGACCCATCTGAAGATCGTGGTCGTGGCCCTCGTGGCCGGCGTCATTGTCACGGGATTTGGCCTCGCGGCCCGTACCGGCGACAGTGACGGCACCACCCAGACCGCCCGCGTGATCAAGGCTGGCAAGACGGTCGTCTTCACGGACTCGAACGCGAGCGCGGTCCGCTGATCGCTGCGCCCGCTATTTCCGGCCGGACCGTGCCGATCCAATACCGGGATTGATCGCCAGCAACGCGCCGGCGGCGCCCCCGGCTTCATAAGCAGCCATCGATACCATCCGGCTACCGCCGCGTTGCGCCCGCAGCTTGAGATCCAGTTTTTCGAACTCGGCATCGACGACCGCCGCCTTGACGGCGACGAGCGCGCGGCCGGAATTCTGAATGACCTGATCGCGCTCCGCCTTCATCGCCGTCAGCCTGTCCGCGATGTACGCCACCATCCCCAGCGCGAATGACGCGTTCGCCAGATGCCGCTCATTGTGCCGGAAAGCCTGATATTCACGCGTGGTCTTGTAGCGGCCGGCCTCGGAGCGCACCGCGCTGTCGATCAGTTCGGTCAGATAATGCGCGACCTCGATATCCGAGCGCAGACCGAAAAAGACGAAGCGAGCCTCCCCGGCGTGGTTTTTCTCGCGCCAGACCCGGCAATCGCAGAAATGCGCGATGGCGCCGATGCAGTCATCGAGCGGAACGCGCTTCTTGCGATGGGTCTCAAAAGTGCGCTGCTCGCACGACGCCTCGCGAATTTCGACGTCGGTCAGCGACAGGTCGTAGCGGTCGAGCAGTTCGGCAACCTTGGCGGCGGCGGACAGCGCTTCGTCTTCGGTGCAGCCATTGTCGATGGTCTTGGCCCGCAAGGCCTGGATGCGCGCCTTCAGCTTGTCGAGCGCGGCAAGATTGGAAGATTGGTCCACGAATACATTTCCCGGGAAGGTTCGACACCGGCATTAGCATGCGGCCGTCCTGCCGCAAAAGCCCGGCAAGAGAAATGAACCGGCCCGCCAATACGGCTACGAGCGTCCGCGCGGATCGAGCGCGTCGCGCACGCCGTCGCCGACCAGGTTGAACGACAGCACCACCAGGAAGATCGCCAGTCCCGGCCATAGCGCCATCCAGGGGGCGTTGGTCAGAAAGCGTTGCGCGGCGTTGAGCATGCTGCCCCAGGAGGGCGCCGGCGGTTGCTGGCCTAACCCCAGGAACGACAGTGCCGCTTCGGCGATGATCGCGGCTGCGATCGACAGCGTCGCCTGCACCAATAGCGCCGGCATGATGTTGGGCAGAATGTGGAACAGCGCGATGCGCCAGCGCGGATTGCCCATGGCGCGCGCGGCCTCGACATAATCCTCGACCTTGACGCTCATCACCTGGCCTCGCGTGAGCCGAACGAAAATCGGCGTCGTGGTGA
>JAQGKA010000107.1 GCA_028290355.1 Tardiphaga sp.
TGATCGGCGCGCCCAATGTCGGCAAGTCCACGCTGGTCAATGCGCTGGTCGGCTCCAAGGTCACCATCGTCTCGCGTAAGGTGCAGACCACCCGCGCGCTGATCCGCGGCATCGTCATCGAGAACCACGCCCAGATCATCCTGGTCGATACGCCCGGCATCTTCCGGCCGAAGCGACGCCTCGACCGCGCCATGGTTAAGACCGCGTGGAGCGGGGCGCATGACGCCGATCTCGTCTGCGTGCTGCTCGACGCCCGCGAGGGCATCGATGAGGAGGCCGACGCGATCTTCAACCAGCTGGAGAAGGTCAGTCACCCGAAATTCCTGGTGATCAACAAGGTCGATATCGTTTCCAAGGAAAAGCTGCTGAAGCTGGCGCAGGCCGCCAACGAGCGGATGAAGTTTGTCGAGACCTTCATGATCTCGGCCATGACCGGCGACGGCGTCGATGATCTCCGGCGCCGCCTGGCGAAGGATGTGCCGGAAGGCCCGTATCACTATCCCGAAGACCAGATGTCGGACGCGCCGATGCGGCATCTCGCGGCCGAGATCACCCGCGAAAAAATCTTCCGCCAGCTGCATCAGGAACTGCCGTACCAGTCCACGGTGGAGACCGACACCTGGACCGAGCGCAAGGACAAGTCGATCCGCATTGAGCAGACGATTTTCGTCGAGCGCGAAAGCCAGCGCAAGATCGTGCTCGGCAAAGGTGGCGCCACGATCAAGTCGATCGGCGCGGATTCCCGCAAGGAAATCGCCGAAATCGTCGGCGTGCCCGTGCATCTGTTCCTGTTCGTCAAGGTGCGCGAGAACTGGGGCGACGATCCCAACCGCTACCGTGAGATGGGTCTCGAATTTCCGAAAGAGTAGCAGTCACCTCGATGGCGGTTTCCACGAACGTCCCGAAGAACGTCTTCTATTTCGAAGTGCTGCTGTACATGTCGCTGACGCTCGATGCGCTGTCGATCGCGTTCCAGGACCGCACACCCGACGCCGAGATGAGCGACACCACCATCATGGCCGCGAACATCGTCGCCGCCAGCATGCTGCTGCTGTTCGTCTACCTGGTCTGGCTTGGTGCCCAGCGCCGCAAGAGCTGGCCGCGCTGGGTGCTGACGGCGTCGCTGGTGTTCTCGGTGCTGTCGCTGCTGCAGATTCTGGGCGTCAACGGCCTGCAATTCGACAGCGCCATCGAGATCGTCTCCTGCGCGCTCACAGCGGCCGGGCTGTACTGCGCTTTTACCGGCGACGCGAAAGACTGGTTCAACGGCTAGCGCCCGCAGGAGCCGTAGTCCAGATGCAGCGAAGCGCTCTGGCCTTAACCCTCCCCTGGAGGGGAGGGGCGGCGTGCAGCACGCGCAGCGTGATGCACGCCGGGGTGGGGCGAAAGCGGCAAAGTCAGTGGATGAACATTCACCCCACCCCGATGCTCGCTGGCGCTCGCATCGACCCTCCCCCTCCAGGGGAGGGTGAAGAAGAGGCGGCACCTCACAAATTCCTGTACACTCCTCCCATGGAATGGACCGACGAAGGCATCGTGCTCGGGGTGCGCAAGCATGGCGAATCCAGCGCCATCGTTGAGCTGCTGACCCGCGGCCATGGCCGCCATCTCGGTCTGGTGCGCGGCGGCGCAAGCGCGCGTTTGCGGCCGCTGCTGCAGCCCGGCAACAGCGTGCGCGCGGTGTGGCGGGCGCGGCTCGACGAACAGCTCGGCTACTACCTGATGGAAGGCACGCGGATGCGCGCCGCCACCGTGCTGGCGTCCTCCCACGCGGTCTATGGCGTCACCCATCTGGCCTCATTGGCGCGGCTGCTGCCGGAGCGCGATCCGCACGAAGATATCTACGAGATGCTGGAGCGCATTTTGAACGACTTTGACGATGTCAGCGAAGCTGCCATCCATGTGGTGCGGTTCGAACTGGCGATGCTGGCCGAACTCGGTTTCGGGCTCGACCTCGAAAACTGCGCCGCGACCGGCGCCACCACCGATCTGATCTATGTCTCGCCAAAATCCGGCGGCGCGGTGTCGCGGCAGGCCGGCGAACCCTGGCGCGACCGCCTGATGCGGTTGCCACCGTTTCTGCGCGAGGATGGCGGCAGCGACGGCCGCAACAGCTGGTCGGACCAGGACCTTCAGGACGGCTTTGATCTGACCGGCCGCTTTCTGCTCCGCAACGTGCTGGAACCGCGCGGGCAGGGCCACTCCGACGCCCGCGATGGTTTCATCAATGCGGTGACGAAGCATCTGGCGCGGACATCAGTCTCCTGAAGCGCAGTTCGATATTGGCGGACTTCGGATTCGCGTCTATGGTGGACGGGTTAGCAGAGAAATCGAGAGACATCGCATCAGGATGCTGGTCCGTCTTACCAGAGTGCAGCGGCTGAAGGCAGGGTGGATCGTCGCCCTGATGTATTTGCTGTGCGTGCTGGCGCCGACGATCTCCTATGCACTGCCTGGAGAGCATTCATGCCTGACCGGCGAAAGCCATATGACTGGCATGGTCCACGTCCGCAGCGAGGCGCCGGCGCAGCATGTGCACGGCGACGGCCATGTGCATGATCACTCCGCAGCACATTCATCAGCGCAATCCGACGGTGACCATCGATCGATGTCGACGGCACTGAACGGCAAATCGATTCCCAAGGAAACTACCAAGAAAGCCCCGCATTCGTCCGACGGACAATGCTGCGGCTTGATGTGCATCTCCGCGCTTCCGGCGACACTGATCGATATCGTGACGCCATCCGCGCCGACGGCCCTTTGTGAGACCGAAGGCTCCCGCAAGGTGACCGACAACGCGCCCTCCCGGCTCTATCGTCCCCCCATTTCCTGAGCTGATTGAATCGACGCGGTGCCGCGCCCGTTGAGGGCACGCGCGCCTGTGGTCCATCGTCATTTCAGGAAAACAACATGCTTGCGCAGCTTGGGGCGAGACTCGCCGCCGTTCGTTCGGTGGTCGAGAGCCTGTCCGATATCAGATTTCGAGTATTCGCGGGGATGACCGCGGCGGCGCTGACGCTGGGAGCGTGCACGCCGACGACCGTGCCGCTCGCCGGTGCAGATCCCGCTGATCCCGGCGCAAAGGTCGCCGGCGTCGGCTATCGATCCACCATTGCTCCCTACAGCAACCTTCGCCCAGTCGCTCCGTCGTCATGGCGAGAGCAGAACGATCGCGTCGCCCCGGCGCCGAAGTCCGGCCAGTAGGAGCGAGCGATGTACAAACAGCTTGAAACGCCGCGATCGGCGTCAAACCGATCCGGGCCGAGGCCCGCAGCGGCAGCCGTGCTGCTTTCGGCCCTGCTTCTGTCGGGATGCGCGACATTCTCGCCGGATGGAGGAATGAACGTCGTCTCCAGCGTCGCGGGGGAAACCATCAAGAAGGACGTCGTCTCCATCCGCACGCCGGATGATGCGCAGCGCGCCAATTCCTCTGTCCAGGCGCTTCTTCGGCGAACCTTGACCGTGGACACTGCGGTCCAGATCGCGCTCCTCAATAATCGCGGCTTGCAGGCGTCCTACAACGAACTTGCGCTGGCCGAAGCCGATCTCGTCGGAGAGAGCCTGCCGCCGAATCCGACCTTCTCGATCTCGCGGATTTCCGGAAACGGCGCGCTTGAGATCGAACGGCAGGTGGTGGGCGATATCCTCGCTCTGGCCACGCTGCCGTTCCGGTCCGAGATCGCACGCCAGCGATTCCAGAAGGCGCAATTGCGCGCCGCCGAGGAAACGCTACGGCTCGCCGCCGACGTCCGGCGTGCCTACTACAGGGCGGTGGCGGCCAACGAACTCGTCGCTCTGCTGACCGATGCGAAATCGACGGCCGAATCCACCGCGCAGCTAGCGGAGAAGTTGGGGCAGACGGGATCGCTGAACAAGCTCGACCAGGCTCGCGAACAGGTGTTCTACGCGGAGACGACCGCGGATCTGGCGACGCTTCGCCAGGACGCGACGAGCTCCCGCGAACGGCTGATCCGGCTGCTTGGACTTTGGGACGGCGATACGGGCGTCCGGCTGGCGCAGAAGCTGCCGGTGCTGCCGCGCCGGCCATTGTCGCTGCCGCGCATCGAGGTCGACGCGGTCGAACACCGCATCGATCTTCAGATCGCCCGCATCGAGTTGGGAGCTCTCGCCAAGTCGCTCAACCTCACGGAGGCGAGCCGCTTCGTGACGATGCTCGATGTCGCTGGCATCGACCGCAAGACGCGCGACCCGGAAGGGCCGCCGTTCCGGGAACGCGGCTTCGACGTCCAGTTTCAGATTCCGATCTTCGACGGCGGCGAAGTGCGCGTCCGGCAGGCTGCCGAGACCTACAATCAGGCCTTTAACCTGCTGACCGAGAAGGCGGTGAACGTCCGCTCCGAAGCGCGCGATGCGTTCAGGGTGTACCGCTCGACCTACGACATCGCGGGCCACTATCAGCGCGAGGTGCTTCCGCTGCGCAAGATCATCTCGGAGGAGATGCAGCTTCGCTTCGGCAGCATGCAGGTCGACGTGTTCGCTCTGCTGACGGAAGCGAGGCAACGCATTGCGGCGTTGCGCGCCGCCATCGAGGCCAAGCGCGATTTCTGGCTCGCGCAATCCGAACTGCAGACCGCGATCAACGGCGGCGGCCGTGGCGATACGCCATCCGAAGCAAAATCCTCGACGACCGCCCAGGCATCCAGCGGCGGAGGCCACTGAAATGGAGAAACCCATGTTGTCCCGACGAAACTTCCTCGGCACCGCTACGGCGCTCGCCAGCGCGGCTGCGGTCACCGGCCGCGCCCAGGCGGCGAACATTCCGGAAGCGCCGATGATGGACAAGGTGACGATGCAGCCACCGCTGCATCCGTCGAGCGGGCCCGACTACAATCCGGTGGTTACGCTCAACGGCTGGACGCTGCCTTGGCGCATGAACGGCGACTGGAAGGAGTTTCATCTCGTTGCGGAGCCGGTCGAACGCGAGTTCGCCGAAGGCATGAAGGCCTATCTCTGGGGCTACAACGGCCAATCGCCGGGCCCCACGATCGAAACGGTCGAAGGCGACAAGGTCCGCATCTTCGTCACCAACAAGCTGCCCGAGCATACGACGGTCCATTGGCACGGCGTGATCCTGCCGAGCGGGATGGACGGCGTCGGCGGGCTGAACCAGCCGCACATCCAACCGGGAAAGACGTTCGTCTACGAATTCGAGATGAAGCACAGCGGCACCTTCATGTATCACCCGCACTCGGACGAAATGGTCCAGATGGCGATGGGCATGATGGGCATGATCGTCGTGCACCCGCGCGACAAGGCGTTCCGCCCCGTCGATCGCGACTTCGTCTTCATCATGAGCTCGTATCTCATCGATCCCGGCACCTATCTGCCGAAGGTCAACGAGATGACCGACTTCAACATGTGGGCGTGGAACAGCCGCGTGTTCCCCGGCATCGATCCGCTGCCCGTGCGGCTGGGCGATCGCGTGCGGATACGCGTCGGCAATCTCACCATGACCAACCATCCGATCCATCTGCACGGCCACAAGTTCGCGGTCAGTTGCACGGACGGCGGCTGGGTGCCTGAAAGCGCACAATGGCCGGAAGTCACGACCGACGTGCCGGTCGGCGCGATCCGCGCCTTCGACTTCACCGCCGACAATCCCGGCGACTGGGCGTTTCATTGCCACAAGTCGCATCACACCATGAACGCGATGGGCCACGACGTCAGAAATCTGATCGGCGTCTCCAAAAAGGATCTGGCGAAAGCGATCGGCAAGCTCGCTCCGGACGCGATGGTGATGGGATCCACCGGAGGGGCCATGGGCGAGATGGAGATGCCGATGCCCGACAACACGCTGCCCATGATGACGGGATCAGGACAATTCGGCCCGATCGAGATGGGCGGAATGTTCACCGTCATGAAGATCCGGGAGGGTCTTGCCCGTGACGACTACAGGGACCCCGGTCCGTACGAATTTCCGAAAGGCACGGTCGCCTATGAGATCGAGGCGCCCCCAAGCGAAGCGCCACGCCAGGCGGGCGCGAAGGACAAAACCATAAAAGACCAGGGAGCGAAGCCGATGGAAATGAAGAAGGGCATGAAAATGAAGGGGATGTAGGGAAGGGCCGTACATCGTCATCACCAACAATAAGCAACATGGAAAACTGAAATGAACAAGACTCGAAAATACATCGGTTGCGGCTTCATGCTGGCCGCGATGGCTTACTCGGCTGCTGCTGCGGCCCATGACGGGCATGGAGGATATTCGGCCGGCGAACCCGGCGATCCCAAGAAGCCGGCGCGGGAGATCGTCGTCAGCATGAGCGAGATGGACTACTCGCCGTCCGTCATCGAGGTAAAGCGCGGTGAGCAGATTCGTTTCGTCATCCGCAACGCAGGGACGGAAGCGCATGAATTCCTGCTGGCGACCACGGCCGAAAACCTGAAGCACGGCGAAGCGATGAAGAAAAATCCTGACATGGAGCATGACGAGCCCAACGGCCTGCGTCTCGCTGCCAAGAAGTCCGGAGAAATCCTGTGGAAGTTCTCGAAGGCAGGGACGTTCGAATATTCGTGCCTGATCCCGACGCATCGCGAGTTCGGGATGATCGGCAAGGTCATCGT
>JAQGKA010000112.1 GCA_028290355.1 Tardiphaga sp.
CCGAACTTTGCGCCCTTTTGAGTTCAAGTTACTGATGCAGCATATTTCTGCTCAAACTCGCAGTCATGTAAAGCGATAGAATATCCTTGACATGACACGCATCGGTCTGATCCTCTTCGCGCATGTATGTGGCAACCATTCCCAACCGAGGCTCGCCGCCCGCCATTCTGCTGCGGGAAAGCTACCGCGAGGACGGCAAGACCAAGAACCGCACATTGGCCAATCTGTCCGATTGGCCGAGCCAGCGGATCGAACTGTTCCGCGCCGTGTTGCGTGGCGACCCCCTCGTTCCGCTCGGCGACAATGGCTTCGAAATCCACCGCTCGCTCCCGCACGGCCACGTCCTCGCCGCGCTCACCATCGCCCGGCGCATCGGCCTCGATGACCTGCTGCCCCGCCGAGCCTCACAGCGCCGGCGCGATCTGGCGTTGGCTCTCATCGTCGCCAGGCTGCTCGATCCGGCCGCCAAGCTGGCCACCGCCAGGATGCTCGACAGCGCCACCGCCAGCCACTCGCTGGGAGAAACGCTTGGCCTCGGCAGCGTCACCGCGCGCGAGATCTACACCACCCTCGACTGGCTCGGCAGCGAGCAGAGCTTCATCGAAAACACCCTTGCCCGCCGCCATCTCAAGCATGGCATGCTGGTGCTCTACGATGTCACCTCCACCTACCTTGAGGGACGCTGCTGTCCGCTGGCACGCCATGGCTACAGCCGCGACAGCCGCTCCGACCGGCCGCAACTGGTGATCGGCCTGCTGTGTGCCGCCGACGGCTGTCCGGTGGCGGTCGAGGTGTTCGAAGGCAATACCGCCGATCCGGCGACGGTAGCGGCACAGGTCGCCAAGCTGAAGCAGCGCTTCCGACTGCGTCATGTGGTGCTGGTGGGCGACCGTGGCATGCTTACCGCCGCGCGCATCGAGCAGACCCTGCGCCCGGCCGGGCTCGACTGGATCACCGCGCTGCGTGGCCCGGCGATCCGACAACTGGCGGAAGCCGGAGCGCTGCAATTCTCCTTGTTCGACACACGGGATATGGCTGAGATCAGCAGCCCCGACTATCCAGACGAGCGGCTGGTGGTGTGCAAGAACCCGCTGCTGGCCGAGGAACGACGGCGCAAGCGCGACGAACTGCTGGCGCTCACCGAGGCGGACCTTGGCAAAATCCAGGCCCGGGTTGCGCGCGAAAAGAACCCGCTGCGCGGAGCCGCGACAATCGGCAAGGCCGTCGGCGCGGTCATCGGCAAGCGCAAGGTGGCCAAGCACTTCGAGCTGACGATCACCGACGAGGCCTTCAGCTTCACACGCAAGACCGAGGCGATCGCCGACGAGGCCAGGTTCGACGGTTTCTACGTGCTGCGCACCAGCCTCCCGGCGCAACAGGCCGATACCACCGCGACGGTGCGGGCCTACAAAAGCCTCGCCCAGGTGGAGCGCGCGTTCCGCTGCATCAAGACGGTCGATCTCGCGTTACGGCCGGTGTTCCATTGGACCGCACCACGGGTGCGGGCGCATGTCCTGCTGTGCATGCTGGCGTATTATCTGGAATGGCATATGCGCAAGCTGTTGGCGCCGATGCTGTTCGACGACCATGACCGTGCCAGCGCCGAGGCCGCGCGGGCGTCGCCAGTGGCCAAGGCCAAGGTCTCGAAGGCGGCTTACCAGAAGGCGTCCACACAGCGCATCGAACTCGGCGACGGCCAAGTCCAGCCGGTGCATAGCTTCCGCACTCTGCTGGACGATCTGGCAACGCTGACCCGCAACACCGTCTGCTTCGGAGGACAGAAGACGCTGGCCGTTCAGGCCACCCCAACGCCGCTGCAGCGGCGGGCGTTCAGCTTGCTGGAGGTGGAATTGGCGGCAGCGTAGACAGAGCAAGGTTTGGCTTTAGAGGCGTATCAATGGCTTGCGTCGAAAAGGCGGTAAAGTTCGGGCTAGAGCAACATCAGCCTGACTGGAACAGTCCGGCTGATAAAGTTACTCGTGAAAACACTGGTCTAGAGCATGCTGACTGTTTCCAGTCAGCCTAAAAATGCTCTAGACTGCACGCCGGTTGCGGTCACGAATCAGGAGAGCACACGATGACCACCAAGCCGGAAAGCGCCCACCTGCTCGATGAGCTGGAGGTGATCTGTCGGCAGCGCGGCGGCCGGATGACCCGGCAGCGCCGGGCGGTGTTGGGCAAGCTGCTGGCGGCGAAGCGGCCTCTGTCCGCTTATGAACTGCGTGACATGCTGCGGCCGGAGGATGCGTCCGTCACCCCCGCCAGCACCTACCGCTGCCTTGATTTCCTGATGGAACACGGCCTGGTCCATCGGCTGGAGACAACCCGCTCCTTCGTCGCCTGCGAACACCCGGACCATCCCCACGCAGTGCAGTTCCTGATCTGCCGTCAATGCGGCACCGTCGTTGAGGCCGAGGACAAGCGGATTGTCGCAGCGACCGAAAGTCTGGGTCACCGGCACGGCTTCGCGCTCGATCACCGCACGGTCGAGCTGACGGGCATCTGTGCCATGTGCAAAATCGAGGGCACCCACGTCCCAAGACCGTCCCTGTAACGGTCTGGCCGATGCAACGGTTCTCCTGGAATTGGCAAGGACGGCCGGTCAAAGCGGTCTACGAGACACTCGGGACTGGCCCCGCCGGTGCTGCTCCTGCCGGCATTCAGCGCCGTGTCCGGCAGCCCGGTGGGCGTTTGGCGTCGGTCGCCTTCATGACCGGCGCGCTCGACCCATTGCCGGATCGGCAGAGTTTCCGGGGTTTACTGACGCCTTCCCGGCGCCGACGCTGATCCTGTGCGGCACGGCGACGCCGCCGAAATCGAAGGCCGAAATGGCGGCGATCGCCGCCGGCCCCGACGTTGCGGTGAAATGGATGCTGGGATCGCTCGGTTTGCATGAGGAGCTTGCCGGCGCGATCAGCGAACCCATCGTAGCCTTCCTGGTCGCCTGGTCGCCGACCGGGCCGCTCGTCAGTGGCCCGGCCCGCGCGTCGCTATCGATCGTTCGCTCAGCCGTGGCAGGTACAGCCTGCGTGCTGACATCCCGCACCACTCTTGTGATGGTCGGCGCATGCCTCACCGCAATAGATCCGGTCGTCACGCTCGACGCCCTTCGCGATGTCAACGACGCAGACGCAGTCGCTGCACGCACACTTCACCCGCTCGATTGTCTCGCTCATGATGTGACTCCTGTTTCGATGTTGATGTCGTCGTCATGCTCACCCGTTCGGCGATCTGCTCGATCATATTCGTCAGCATCTCCCGCACATGTCCGTCAGCGATGCTGTAGTAGACCTGCTTGCCCCGCCGCACGGCCTTGAGCAGCCGGGCGGCGCGCAGCAGGCGCAGATGGTGCGAGACCAGCGATTGGCTGAGCACCAGCCGCGCCGTGATCTCCCCCACGCTCAGCGTTCGGTCCAGGCAACTGGCCACGATTCTGAGCCGGTTCGGTTCACCGAGCAGGCGGAACATCTCGGCGAGTTCGGTGGTCTGGTCGGCAGTTAGCATATTCGCTCAACCCAGGAACACGTATTCATATAGCGGTTTCCAGCCCTCGCGGCAAATCACGAAGAAGGCCCCAGCGCGGAATGGCCTGGATCAGCGATTTCGCTTC
>JAQGKA010000105.1 GCA_028290355.1 Tardiphaga sp.
CAATCATCATGGTTTTCTCTGGCCGGTCTGCGATTTGTCGCTCGAACGGAATATTCAGGGATCGCACCATGCCGGCTGAACTGGTTGACCTCAATCGCATCCTTCTGACTCTTGCCCGTTCCCGGGAGTTTCCCGACGGCTCGTCACGCCATGGATATGATTTCATTGCGCCGCTCGATCCCGAGGGACACATCGATCCGATCCTCTGGAAGAAGTGTCGTGACTACTGCCGGGTTCGGCGGTTTTGGGTGGGCGAGGACGACGAAGTCGGCCGCCTCGTGCACAAGCCTGGCGGCGCTGAACACGCCGCCGGGTTTTCGAGTACGATCCCGGTCGGGATGACGACGATGAAGTCGGTTACAAGCTCGGTGAACATGCGTTTTTGCCGGGCGACTATGTCTCGATCGGCGGCTTCCTCGGCGTGAGCGGGCATCTTGTGGCGGTGCCGTATGACAGCTTAGTCATTGACGATACCGGCCAGAAGATCACCCTGCCCGGCGCGTCGAAGGACGAACTGAAGAAGTTGTCTCAATTCAACTATCCGGCGTCGTGAAGCCGCTACCTGGGAAAACCCAGATGATCGGGTCGTCAGAAGATATCCTTGACCGGATGCGCACGCGCGAGGTGACGGGCGTCTTCCATTCGCGGAAGGCGCTCATCGACGCCGCAGAGGAGCTGCTTGTTGCGGGAATCGACCGCGCTGATATCGACGTCAGTGCCTCGGTCGACGAGCTGGACCGGCGCTTGAATTACCAGTCAATTCCTGCGGCGGATCTCACCGATATGCCGATCACCCCCCGGCAATCCTTCATGGGCATCGACGACGTGCTAAGCGCCGAGGCCGTCGCTGGCAGCATCGCCGGATGCATCGCCGCTATCGCCGTTGCAGCCATCCTTGTCGCGCGGGACACAGAGCCTCTCTACGTCGGCATCTTTTCGATCCTGAGCGGGCTTATCATAGGGGGCATAGCGGTGACCCGAGTACGTGGGCGGCTATATCGAGAGCGCACGCTCGGATTGGAAAAGCAGTCTGAATGGCGGGGCTTGCTTATCTGGGTGCGAGTCCGATCGCCGGAGAAAGAAGCCGAAGCCCAGGAAATTCTGACCCGACACGGTGGGCAAGCCGTCCATGTTCATGAAATCGAACTGGCAACACGGTCGGAGGATCTTCCGCTTCACTCGCTACGGGTCGACCCTTGGTTGGGCGACGAACGGTTGGGACGGCCGTAGCGCTACCACCACGATGACCTTAAGCGGCCGCTTCGGTAGGAGCCAGCAACCCACTCTGGGACCGCCCTCGCTCGCCACGGCCGACAAACCTGGAGCGGAAGTTGATGGTCGTCATGGCCGCGCGCGTGACCTCTGATAAAATTGGCCGTGATCGGTAGCGTATTCCACCGAGCCACCAAATCTGCCCCTTTATCCAGACGAGGAGCTAATCATGAAGTCCGACAATGAAATAGAGCGCGATGTTCGCGAAGAGTTGAAATGGGATCCCGATCTTGATGGCGAGGACATCGCTTTATCGGTCAAAAATGGCGTTGTCACGCTGGCGGGTTTCACCCACAGTTACACCGATAGGCTTGAAGCCGAACTCGCCGCGAAACGCGTGGCCGGAGTTCACGCTGTTGCGAATGATATCGAGGTCCGGCTGCCTGCGATTGATCAACGTCCCGATCCGGATATTGCCAAAGACGCTGTCGCAGCCCTGAAGTCGGAACTGCCGATCTCTCACGACAAGATCAAGGCCATCGTGAAGGACGGCTGGATAACCCTGGAAGGCACGGCGGAGTGGCAATATCAGAAAACCTCCGCTGAAACCGCCGTGCGAAAGGTGAAGGGCGTTAAGGGCGTCACCAACGTCATCGCGGTAAAGCCGAAGGTGCAGCCCGCCGAGCTCAAGCGCAAGATCCAGGAAGCGTTCAAGCGAAACGCCGAGGTGGACGCCAATCGGATCGAGGTCGAAGCGAACGGCAGCGAGGTGACACTGAAAGGCACCGTTCGCTCCTGGATGGAACGCGAGGAAGCCGAGCGCGTCGCGTGGTCGGCGCCGGGCATCACCCACGTCGAAGACCGGATCGTGGTCAGTCCGTGAAAGCGAGCCGGGTCCGGCACTTAACTATCTCATTTAAGGTAAAAGGAGAATCCCATGAGGTTAAGATCACTGGTTCCGTTTCGTGACGCTGGCGCGCTGATGCCGCCCGGTTTCGGATTGTTCGGGCTGCATCGGGAAATCGACCGGCTGTTCAACGAATTCGCACAGGGAATCGGTCCCAACGGTCAGCAAAATCTCGTTCCGAGCATCGAAATCTCGGAAACCGACAAGGCCATCGAGGTCAGTGCGGAGATGCCCGGTCTTGAGCGCAAGGACGTCGAGATATCGATCGACGATGACACCCTCACCATCCGCGGCGAGAAGAAGTTCGAAGAAAACCAGAAGGACAAGAACGTCCAGCACAGCGAGCGGACCTATGGTGTGTTCTACCGCGTGCTGCAGTTGCCTCCCGGCATTGATCCCTCGAGCATCCAGGCAACCATGTCGAACGGAATTTTGAAAGTCACGATTCCGAAGCCGGCGAAATCCCAGCCGAAGAAAATCGAGGTCAAGGAAGCCGCTTGAGGTCCTCCGAGCGGTCGCGGGACGCGTTTGCCGTTTCTCCTCCCGACGCGCTTTGCGCGTCCCGCATTCGATCGAAGAAAGTCCGAAGCGACGCCCGATTCATTCCGCCGACGTGGCGATGGGCGCCACTCAATAAACGGTCTACTCGCATCTGGAAACAAGGAGCCTGATCATGGCGAAGGCAATTGGTATCGATCTCGGAACCACTAACTCCTGCGTTGCCGTGATGGAAGGGAACAAGGCCAAGGTCATCGAAAATGCCGAGGGCGGCCGTACGACGCCGTCCATGGTCGCCTTCACCGACGATGGCGAAGTCCTGGTCGGGCAGCCGGCCAAGCGCCAGAGCATCACGAACCCGGAAAACACCGTATATGCCATCAAGCGGCTGATCGGTCGACGCTATGACGACCCGATCACCGAAAAAGACAAAACGATGGTGCCCTACCATATCGTCCGTGGTGACAACGGTGACGCATCGGTCGAGATCAGAGGTAAGAAATACAGCCCGAGCCAGATCAGCGCCTTCATTCTCACGAAGATGAAGGAAACCGCGGAAGCCTATCTCGGCAGCTCCGTAACACAGGCAGTGATTACAGTACCGGCCTATTTCAACGATGCCCAGCGCCAGGCGACAAAGGACGCCGGCCGGATTGCCGGCCTCGAAGTGTTGCGTATCATCAACGAGCCTACCGCAGCCGCGCTCGCTTATGGACTGGAAAAGAAAGGAAGCGGCAAGATCGCCGTCTATGACCTCGGCGGAGGCACCTTCGATATTTCGATTCTCGAGGTCGGCGACGGCGTGTTCGAGGTCAAATCGACCAACGGTGACACCTTCCTCGGCGGCGAGGATTTCGACAAGCGAATCATCGACTATCTGGCTGACGAATTCCGCAAGGAGAATGGCATCGACCTGCGCAAGGATCGCCTTGCGCTGCAGCGGCTCAAGGACGCCGCCGAGAAGGCCAAGATCGAACTATCGAGCGCTACTCAGACCGACGTAAATCTGCCGTTCATCACGGCGGATCAGAACGGGCCGAAGCATCTTGCCGTGAAACTCTCGCGCGCAAAGCTGGAAGCCCTGGTCGACGACCTGATCCAGCGCACCATCGATCCTTGCAAGGCTGCATTGAAGGACGCCGGCCTGCAACCATCTCAGATCGACGAGGTCGTGCTGGTTGGCGGACAAACCCGCATGCCCAAAGTCCAGGAAACCGTGCAGAAGCTGTTCGAGCGCGAGCCGCACAAAGGCGTCAATCCGGATGAGGTGGTCGCCATCGGCGCCGCCATCCAGGCCGGCGTGCTGCAAGGCGATGTAAAGGATGTCCTGCTGCTCGACGTGACCCCGCTGTCGCTGGGAATCGAGACGCTGGGCGGTGTCATGACCAAGCTGATCGACCGCAACACCACCATTCCGACCAAGAAGAGCCAGGTTTTCTCAACGGCGGAGGATAACCAGACCGCGGTCACCATCCGCGTCTTCCAGGGCGAGCGGGAGATGGCGGCCGATAACAAGCTCCTCGCCCAGTTTGACCTGGTCGGGATTCCACCGGCGCCACGGGGCGTCCCGCAGATCGAGGTTACCTTCGATATCGATGCCAACGGCATCGTCAATGTGTCAGCCAAGGACAAGGCGAGCGGCAAGGAGCAGAGCATCCGGATCCAGGCGTCCGGCGGCCTGAGCGAGGCCGATATCCAGAAGATGGTCAGGGAAGCCGAAGCGCATGCCGAAGAAGACAAGCGCCGCAAGGAACTGGTCGAGGCGCGCAACCAGGCGGATGCTGCGATCTACAGCACCGAGAAGGCTCTCAAGGAAGCGGAGAACAAGATCCCCGCCGACTTGAAGAGGCAGGTCGAACAGGCGGTCGCCGACGCCAAGCAAAATCTGACGTCGGAAAATGTTCAATCGATCCGCCAGGCGACGGAACGTCTGCAGCAGGCCGCTTCCAAACTCGCCGAAGCGCTCAATCGCGCGGCCTCGCAAGCCGCCAATGACGCCGGCGGGCAAGCCAAACCGTCCGGTGACGGAAGCGGCGCTTCCGACGACAACGTCGTCGATGCCGAATTCGAGGAAGTTGATCCTCGCGGCCGCAAGGAGTCCTGAAACATTGAGGCTTCACGCTGACGCGTCGAGTACGAGATCGGGAGCATGACATGGCGGAAAACACCATGGACAACGATGTCGACCCGGCAGCTACGGGCAACGGCAATAATAACGATCCGACATCCGAAATCGCTGCTTTGCGTGAGCGGTTGATGCGGGCGCTGGCCGAGACCGAGAATACCAGGCGTCAGGGTGAACGGCGCACGCAGGACGCCCAGCAATACGCGATCACGAACTTTGCCCGCGAATTGCTTCAGGTGGTCGACAATCTGCGCCGTGCCCTCGCCGCCGCCGAGGGGGACGCTGGAAAGG